>QBMN01000148.1 GCA_003241845.1 Shackletoniella antarctica
GCTGGCGATTGCTGGGGGGGCTGGCTACGCCCGAAGAGCTTCCCGAAAGGCATTGGTTCGCTTCACCAGTGGGTTGATATACTTCCAAGCGGTCAAATCGTCTAACCGCGCATATTCCAACACCGTAATGTTGAACAGCATTGACTGCATCATAGCCTGAGCCGCTGGTTCAAGCAGCACGCCTTTGTTGCGATAGATCTCTACCAGCACCGGGTAGTGGTCGCTGGGAATGAAGCGCTCAAAGTGGTTTTGCTCGTCGGCAGCCACCAGCTCTATATCTGCCGCCGAGATTGGGCTACCCTGAGCGGTTAAACAGGCAGTGCGCAGCAGCTGCATGAGCTGGCGAACGTGCCCGCCGCTAAGACGCGCTAGTTCGAGCAGCGCCTCTCTGCTCTCAAAAATGCGATCAGACTCGACCCGTTGATCGACCAGGGCAGCCATGGCGTTTAAGCCATCGGTGCTGTAGCCCAGCTCGGCTTGGCCCCGGTCAAACTGGTAGATATTGACCATGGGCATGACGTTGAGATTGCCAAACACGTTGGCGTAGTTGTTGCCCGAATAGATCACCGAAATCGGGACGGTGTAGATCACCGTGCAGTGCAGCTCGGCCAGTTGATTGGCGTACTTGAGAAACAGGTGCTCGCCGACCTGGGGCGGCACCCGGTCGAGGTTGTCGAAAATAAACAGAAAGCCTTTGGTATTGGGCTGCTTGGCTTTGAGCTTGGCAAAGGCGTCTTTGAGCAGGGCATTGGTATGCTCTTGCAGGCGCGAAAACCCCTGCTGCATGCTTTCGCGAATCAGCTTTTTGTGTTTCTCTGACCCTTTAATTTGGGCCAGCAGGTTGACGGACATGGCTAGCAGGTTGGGAATGCCACCGCCTACCCCTGCCTTACCCTCCACGGCCACAGAGGTTTCTTTAGTGCGCTCGGTTTCGTGGGTGATGTCTTTGAACCAGTCTTCAAAGGCGCTGACCAGAGCCGGGTCGCTGCCAAGACCCCAGCTTTGCAGGGCTTGGGTCAGATATTTGACGATCACCAGATAGATATCTTTGTAGTCAGCGTCGTTGATGTCTAGCTCGTCGGTGGCTTTAATGTAGATGACTTCGTACTCTAGCTCCCAGCGGCGCTTGATGCGCTGTAGCTCGGTGCTTTTGCCGCAGCCCCGATGCCCGGTAAAGAGTATGGCTGCCGGTTGCCCAGGGTCGAGAAAATCAAGCCGCTTGCTGACGCTGGCGATCGACTGGGCGCTGCGTACGGCGGAGAGATCGACGTAGTAGCGGTCGATCGCAGCACCTGTGAGCGCCCCTAGATCACAGACCTGAAACGCTTGTTTGAGGGTGGTGGCTCGATTTTGAGATGGATCGCTGACCATAGGGGGGAAGTGGCAAAGACAGCCCTATCGTAACCGCAAACTCTGACGCAGAAATCCTTTTAATTCGGCGGGTATACGGGGTCTTTGTCGATCACCACGGGGGCTTGATAGAGCAGGGCGGTAAAGGTAACGGTGGAGCCTAGACCATCGCCCATGCTGATGAACTGCACCACGCCGCCCATGGCTTCGACCAAGCGTTGAGAAATCGCCAGCCCCAGGCCGGTGCCGCCGTACTGGCGGGTGCGATCGCCGTCTACCTGGCTAAAGCTCTGAAACAGCCGATCTTGCTTCTCAAGCGAAACGCCAATGCCGGTGTCGGCCACGCTAATTTTGACCAGGCCGGGCCAGGTTTTGCCCTGGTGCTCAACCTTTTGAGGTTTTACCTCGGCGCTGATGGTGACCCCGCCCTCGTGGGTGAACTTGATAGCGTTGCCCACCAGGTTGATTAGCACCTGGAGCAAGCGCTGGTAGTTGCCGTTGACGGTAATATCGTCGCGGGTAGCAGGCAGCAAAAGCTGTAGGTATAGGTTCTTTTGGTTAGAGAGCGGGCGCATAAAGTTTTCTAGGTCGGCCAACAACTCCTTGAGGCTGATTGGCCCCATGTCGATCTGCATTTTGCCCGCTTCGATCTTGGCAATGTCGAGCACATCGTTGATCAGCTGTAGCAGGTGAATAGCTGACTTATGGGCCTCTTCGATAAATTCTTCCTGCTCGGCGGGGTCGTCGGCCATGCCGTCGAGCACCAGCCTGAGAAAGCCGATCATGCCGTTGAGGGGGGTGCGCAGCTCGTGGGAGGTGTTGGCCAAAAACTCGCTCTTCAGGCGAGAGGCTTCTTCGGCCTGCTGGCGGGCTGCTTCGGCCTGGCGACGGGCTTCTTGAAACTCGCGCTGCTTTTCCATCAGGCTGGCGTTGGCCTGCTGGAGCTTAATCGCCAGGGCGTGGCTTTCGCTAAACAGGGTGGCGTGGGCGATCGCCGTGCCCACCTGATCGGCCAGGTCGGCAAGCAAATTTAGCTCAATGTCTGACCAGGTGCGGCTGGGCCGGTCGTGGAGCACGATGAACCCATTGATGGTGTTTTGGTAGCGGGTCGCTACCGCCACCGTGGCGGGGTCGGCGGGCTGGCGGAGAGGCACCACCGCCACTGATGCCTGGGCGGCGGCATTGAGGCAAGGGGTCTCAGCCAAAAACCACACCTGCCCATGCCAGGTGGGTAGCTCATCGGTGCGTAGGTACTCGGCAGCTATGGTGACGGCCTCAGGGGCCATGGTGGGGGCGGCTTCGCAGCTGCACACTAGGCAGCGATCAACCCCAAATAGATCGCCCAGCCCTTCGACTGTCTGCTGGCGAATGATGTCTAAATCTAGCGTCCAGCGGACGTTGCGGGTGATCTGGTTGAGCCGGGGCGAGTAGGTCTGAAGCTGGTTGACCTCACCGGCAACGGCCTCTGAGGTCACCAGCGGGGAGGCCGCAGCCCGCAGCCAGGGGCTTTCGGCCAGGCCATGGAGGTCGGCCAGGTAGCCCGTGGCCGCGACGCGAAACAGCGACCCATCTGGGCCTACCAAGGGCTGAAGCACCCACTGCACGTCGATGCTGTGGGAACCGAGCGGGCAACGACCGGGCAGCTGCACCGCTTCATGGCTCACCGCCAGAGTATTGAGCGCCTGGCCCAGAGCATCTGAGGTTGAGAAAGAGATAATTTCGCCCAGCGATCGCCCCACCCAGTTGAGCGTTAGCGCCGCAGGCAGTGCTTTAGCACCTACCGCCTGCACCGACTCGACTACGCCGCTGGGGCTGAGCACCATCATCCAGGCCGAAACAGGGTCACCTGAGTCGGCCCTGCCGGCATCGGCCAAGGTGGGAATGGGAGGTCGCGATCGCATGGGCGCAAACAGTGTTTACGTTCCCATGTTATCCAACCAACCCGGTCGATGGCTCTAGTTAACGAGTAATTGGCAGCAGGTGAGAATATTTGCCTATGTCTATCTATCAGTCGTTCCACTCGCCCTTGGGCGGCACCGCTGGGTTGCGGGGCAGGTGGCGCACCAGGTCGTCTTCGTAGCGGCGATCGCCCCGCAGCCACTGGCGCAGAGCCACCTCGATCACCTTTCCGGGGTCAGACGACAGGTGAGTCACCTGGTCAAGCAAGTCTTTATCAATTTGCACCGAGAGGTCGACTTTTTCCGCTGATCGTTCGCTGGCAGAGGACATAGAGTTTTGCATAGTGGGTGCCCCGTGTGCCGAGTAAGTTAGGTATCTCTTCAGTCTAAGCCCTAGGACGGTTGGGTTTGGCGCTAGCCCACCATGACCGCCTAGGTCTAGGTCTGAGGATGTTGACATAACAAGTTTATCCCTACCCAGTCTTCAGGGGCGAGGAGCCAATCCAGTTCGATTAACCTCCACCCTGTGCCCGCCCCTAGGGCACCCCAGAACCCCACACTCCACGGGCATTCGCCTAGGCAAGGGATTACAATATTGAACAACTATAAGTAACCGCTGGATAAGCCTTCGTATGACCGAGGTTCCCGTCTCTCAGATTCGCAATTTTTCGATTATTGCCCACATTGACCACGGCAAATCGACCCTGGCCGACCGCCTGCTCCAGCGCACGGGCACCGTCAGCGATCGCGATATGAAAGCCCAGTTCCTCGACAGCATGGATCTAGAGCGGGAGCGGGGCATCACCATCAAGCTCCAGGCCGCCCGCATGAACTACAAGGCTCAAGACGGCAAAGACTACGTGCTCAACCTGATCGACACCCCAGGCCACGTCGATTTTTCCTATGAGGTGTCCCGTTCTTTAATCGCCTGCGAAGGCGCACTGCTGGTGGTCGATGCCTCCCAGGGGGTCGAGGCTCAAACCCTGGCCAACGTCTACCTGGCCCTAGAGAACGACCTGGAGATCATCCCCGTCCTCAACAAAATTGACCTGCCTGGGGCCGAACCCGAGCGCATTAGGCAAGAAATCGAAGACATCATTGGGTTAGATTGCAGCGGTGCCATTCTGGCCTCCGCCAAACAAGGGGTTGGCATCGACGAAATTTTAGAATCCATCGTCTACCTAGTGCCGCCCCCCGCCGATACCGTCGATCAGCCCCTGCGGGCGCTGATCTTCGACAGCTACTACGACAGCTACCGAGGCGTAATCGTCTACTTTCGGGTGATGGATGGCACCATTAGCCGTAAAGACAAAGTGCGGCTGATGGCCTCGGGCAAAGAGTACGAAGTTGGCGAACTGGGCGTGCTGGCTCCTGTTCAAATCGAGGTCGACGAGCTGCACGCCGGAGAAGTGGGCTATTTCGCCGCCTCGATCAAAGCGGTGGAAGATGCTCGCGTCGGCGACACGATTACTTTGGTGAAAAATCCGGCGACAGAAGCCCTACCCGGCTACGCTGAAGCCAAACCCATGGTCTTCTGCGGTCTCTTCCCCATCGTCTCAGACCAGTTTGAAGAATTGCGCGAAGCCCTAGAGAAACTGCGCCTCAGCGACGCCGCTTTGCAATACGAGCCAGAAACCTCCAGCGCCATGGGTTTTGGCTTTCGCTGCGGCTTTTTGGGCCTGCTGCACATGGAAATTGTGCAGGAGCGCCTGGAGCGCGAGTATAACCTCGATTTGATTACCACCGCCCCTTCGGTAATCTACAAGGTCACCACCATCCAGGGCGAAGTGCTCAAAATCGACAACCCCAGCACTCTGCCCGACCCCCAGGCCCGCGAAAAGATCGAAGAGCCCTACGTGCAGCTCGACATGATCACCCCTGAAGAGTACGTGGGGGCGCTGATGGAGCTATGCCAGGGCCGCCGGGGCGAGTTCAAAGATATGAAATACCTGGCCCAGGGCCGCACCACTCTGATCTATGAGCTGCCCCTGGCCGAGGTAGTCACCGACTTTTTTGACCAGATGAAGTCGCGCAGCAAGGGCTACGCCAGTATGGAGTATCACCTGATTGGCTACCGCGAAAATCATCTGTCGCGGCTCGATATTCTGATCAACGGCGACCCGGTCGATTCCTTAGCCTCGATTGTGCACCGCGACAAGGCCTACTACGTCGGCAAGGCCCTAGTCGAAAAGCTCAAGGAACTGATTCCGCGCCACCAGTTCAAGATCCCCATTCAGGCGGCGATCGGCAGTCGGATAGTGGCCAGCGAGAGCATTCCGGCCCTGCGCAAAGACGTGCTGGCCAAGTGCTACGGCGGCGATATTTCTCGCAAGAAAAAACTGCTGCAAAAGCAGGCCAAAGGCAAGAAGCGGCTGAAAGCGATCGGCACGGTAGATGTGCCCCAGGAGGCCTTTATGGCAGTGCTGAAGCTGTCGTAACTCGAAGTAACAAACCGAGATGGCCTATGTCTCCTTCTACCCCAGCCTCTCAAGTTACTGACACGCCACTAGCTCAGCATGGCACTGTTCCAGCTGATGTGGATTTGGCTGAGGCCAACGGAGTAGCCTGTCCACCCTGCGACCTCTCCAGCGACGAACCCCCCTTGGAAAGTTACCAGCACCTCCAACAACTGCTGCTGTTGCTCAAGTGTCTAGATTGGCTCTGGCAAGACCGTAGCGATTATTTTGCTGCGGGCAACCTGACGGTTTACTACAGTGCCCGCAAACTCAAGTCCGAAGATTTTCGCGGCCCCGACTTTTTCGTTGTCCTCAATACCGAAAAGCGCCCTCGCAAGAGCTGGACCGTGTGGGCAGAGGGGGGCAAATATCCCAACGTGATTGTGGAACTGTTGTCTGACTCAACGGCAAAGACTGACCGCACCCTGAAGAAACAGATTTACCAAGACATCTTTCGCACCCCAGACTACTTCTGGTTCGACCCCCACAGCTTAGAGTTTGAGGGCTTTCACCTGCTCGATGGCACCTACCAACCCATCGACCCCACAGAACAGGGCTGGCGCTGGAGTGAGCAACTGGGCCTTTATCTAGGTATCCATCAAGAGCAACTGCGCTTCTTTACCGCCGCAGGTGAGCTAGTGCCCACACCAGAAGAATCCGCTATTGCCGAACGCCAGCGGGCTGATGCCGAGCGCCAGCAAAATGAGCGCTTAACGGCCAAACTGAGGGAATTGGGTATTGACCCTGCGGAAATATAAGTGGAAATCTCCGTAATAATTTCGCCCACCCTTGGGTATTGGCTTTCCTGGTGGGGAATTCTGGGGGCGTAAGCAGCACTCTTTGTGCTAGGCAAATTGGGAGAATGGCGATGAAATTCAGCGTGGTGATTACTACCTACAATCGGGTGGAGTTGCTGAAGCGGGCGATCGCATCTGCCCTCGACCAAACGATACCCTGCGAAGTGGTAGTGGCCGACGATGCCTCGACCGATGGCACTGAGGCCTATGTGCTCAGCCTGGGCGATCGCGTGGTCTACCACCGCAATGCCGAAAACCTCAACCATGCCGCCACTGTCAACCATGGTGTGACCGCCGCCAGCGGCGATTGGATCAAATTTCTCGACGACGACGACTATCTCGCCCCAGATTGCATTGAGAAGATGACGGCGGCGATCGCCCAGCATCCCCAGGCGGCTCTCTGCTCCTGTCAGGCCATTCAGGTCGATAGCCAGGGCCATGAGCTGCGCCGCACCCCGGCCACTGGCCCCGGCCAGGTGTTCTACATTCCCCAGAGCGCCATCCACTACGGCATGCTGATGGATCAGGTGCCCTTTGGCACCCCTGCCCAGGTGGCTGCCCGCCGCGACGCCTTTTTGCAGGCGGGCGGCTGGGATACGACGGTGACGATGAACTATGACGATATCAGCGCCTGGGTGAGGCTGGCTGACTTTGGCGATGCCGTCTTTATTAACGACTGTCTGGCCTACCGCATGATCTGGGAAGGGGGCTTCGACCAAAAAATGTCGATTGATCGGCGCATGGCCCTCAATTTGACGATCAAAGAGAGCATTTATCAACGGGTGAGCGAGGGGTATCGCGATCGCATTCCCACCCTTGCTGCCATTGGCCAATACCTGCACCTGCACTGGGGTCTGGTGGCCCTGCGCCAGCGCCAGTTAGTCACCGGGCTGTCGCTGCTGGCCTCTGGGGCTCTGTCACCCCAGGCTTGGCAGCTGTTGGCCCAGGCCCGTTGGCTGCGGTCGGCCCCCGCCGACGATGCCCTGATTCCCCGCACCGTCCTGGTGCCCTAGGGCATTGAGTATGATTGACTTCAAGTTTGACACTTACCAAAACGCTTCTGACCAGGCCATGCGGCTGGCGACAACCATTGTGATTGCGGCGGCTTCGGTAGTAATTCTATCGCCCGTTTTGCAGGCCATTACCCCGGCCATCAGTGCCCTATGCACAGGCCTAGCCGCTGGCAATAGCTAGTGCAGCGTCACAGCTTGACGTTTAGAGTTGCCACCTTTTCTAGAATTGGCTTTGGTTGATGGTGCCCGTTCAAAAATCGTCGTCATTTACGGGCTGGATGGGTTGCTGCACCAAATCTTGCCAGACTGTGAAAATCTCAGGCTCAGCCGTTAGGGCCAATAGTTCCTTGGTCACCGGGCCTGGGTCGGCCTTAAGATCGAGAAACGTCAGCAGTAACATAGCGATATCTCGCCAGTCCGTCCCGGCTTTGGGCTGACCTCGGCGCTGATGTAGCGCCACCACTTTATAGGCAACCAGCGGGGCCGGAGCCATCACCAGCACCGACGCAATAGATTCTGCCAGGGGCAGGGTTTCAACTTGTCTAATATCTACCAGGTGACGGTTGCCCGTTTTTTGCAGCTGATAAACTCGATAGCCCAAGCCCGCTTTGATCTCTCGCACTCGCACCGCGATTTGGAACTGAGTTGCCAGCAGCTGGCGCACTTCTTCAGCTAGCTCTGAAGCTCGAGGAGAAATGAGGTCAATAGCTTGAGTCATGCGAGGTTCGCTTACCCAGGCGTTGACCGCCTGCGCGCCAAAAACCACCACGTCGGTGCGGTCGCGCAAAAACTCTAGCACCGCCGCCTGAATCGTGGCCAGCGGCAGCGATTCTGCCATAGCAAATTCCTGAAAAGTAAGCACTCCCGCATTGAGCATTGGCGTTGGCTCCAGCTTGGGCTAGCAGATCTGCTGCTTTCTAAAGCTTAGCCTGGCTAGGAGCGATTGCCAGACTGACCACCTGCCAAGCAGTTAAAGCGTTCCATGCGTTCTTTTCTTGGGGCTGCTCCAGCAGATTGACTGGGCCGATCGCCGCCACGGGCAGAGCGCCACTGAGAGTAATGGTGCTGTCTGCCCCAGCGCTTTCATAGCCGCGCAGAATGTATTGGTTTTGATCACCCTCTGCCTGCTTGAAGGCCGACAGCACAAAGGTGGTGTCGCCCAGATCGAGGAAGCTGGCGGCGAATTTGCCCCCTGTGAGCGATGCCGAGTTGGGAACTATGCAAGCCTGAATCGGCAGATTGAAGCTGCGCGCCGCCTGGACGGTTTTGGCCTGTTGCCACCCTTGGGCGTGGGGGTAGATGGCGTAGCTGAAGGTTTGCAGGCCGCGATCGCACCCCGGATCGGGCCACACCGGAGCCTTGAGCAGCGTCAGCCGCAGCTGGTTGGCCGTGGCATCAAACCCGTGCTTGTAGTCGGTGAGAATGCTCGCCCCCCGCTCCCCATCGCTGAGGTCGGCCCAGCGCAGGGCGGGCACCTCCCACTTAGCGCTATCTTGGGGAGTGATCGGGGTGGTGGCGCGGGCGATCGCCCCAAAGGGAATTTCGTAGGTCGCCTCAGCCGCCGAGACCGTCAGCGGAAAGGCCACCTTCAGCACCACCTGGGTTTCGTGCCAGTCGACCTGGGTATGCACCGCCAGCAGGGGCGAATTTACGTCTAAGCAATAGTCTTGGGTGATGGTGGACTGATTGAAGGCGTGGACTATTCGGAGGGTCTGCCTGACTGGGCCAGATTCTACCCACGCTAGGCTCTGGAGCTGAAAGTGGTCTTGGGGGTGGTCTTGGTAGTCGGGGGCGATGTTCCAGGCATCCCAGTACTGGCCTGCGTCTTTGAAGACTTGAAGCTGGTTGCCGCTGCCCTGGAAGGTTTCGGTGTCGGTGGCTTTGTCAATCAGGCTGGCGATCGCGCCAGTGGCCGGGTCAACGGTGGCGCAGAGGTGCTCATTCTCTAAGACCCACCCGGCGGTTGGAGAGCTGGGCTGGGCGACCGCCGAGGGAACGAGCCAAATCAGCCGATAGCCCACGGAGGGAATGGCGGGAACGTAGACCAGCAGCGACTCGGCCCCTGTAGACTGCGTGACGGGCTGGGTGAGGAGTGCTTGGCCCTCGGCATTCTGCGCTTGCCAAGGGGTTGAGGCCATGGCGGGGGAAAGGGCGATCGCCACCACCTCACTGCGCGCCCAGTTCAGCGGGTTAAACAGCACCACCGGCACCGCCTCGGAGTGCGGGGGTGCGGGCAATGGGCAGCGCTGGGCCAGGGCACAGAGGGAAGATTGGAGAATGCGATCGCCCCTCTCCAGCGCGGCCCGCCACTCCTGATTCGCGTCTTCAAACACCTCAGGAATAGACGACCCCGGCAAAATATCGTGGAACTGGTTAAACAGCACCTGCTTCCAGGCGGTTTCTAGCTCGGCAGCAGGATAGGGCTGAAGGTCGTAGATGGCCGCGACACTGGCGAACAGCTCCGCCTGAAACAGCAGGTCTTCGCAGCGGCGGTTGTACTGCTTTTGGTCGCCGTGGGTGGTGTAGCAGCCCCGGTGGAGTTCGAGGTAGAGTTCGTCGCGCCAGAGGCGGAGGGGGTGGGGCGTGGATGGGTGGATGGGTGAATGGGCAGTGGGGTGGACAGATGTAGGGGCAGACCCGTGTGTCTGCCCTATCGATGGGGCGATGGATGAATGGGCAATGGGGTGGACAGATGTAGGGGCAGACCCGTGTGTCTGCCCTGTCGATGGGGCGATGGGTGAATGGGCAATGGGGTGGACAGATGTAGGGGCAGACCCATGTGTCTGCCCTATCGATGGGGCGATGGATGAATGGGCAATGGGGTGGACAGATGTAGGGGCAGACCCGTGTGTCTGCCCTGTCGATGGGGCGATGGGTGAATGGGCAATGGGGTGGACAGATGTAGGGGCAGACCCATGTGTCTGCCCTATCGATGGGGCGATGGATGAATGGGCAATGGGGTGGACAGATGTAGGGGCAGACCCGTGTGTCTGCCCTGTCGATGGGGCTTCAGCCCTGGAATCGCGGGTGAGCGCATCTAAGAAGGGAACGGCATGGCCCCAGGTGAGGGTGGGGAAGAAGGGGGAATCGGCCCAGCGCTGGGCTTTTTGCAACATATCGCGGGTGGGGCCGCCGCCGTGATCGCCGACGCCGGGGAGCCAGAGGGCATCGACAAAGCCGGTATTGGCCTCCCACTGGCAGGCGTAGGTGGCCATGGCCACGGGGTCGATGTCGCTGCCGATGGGGGGCAGGGTAACGCCTGTGATCGCGCTGCCGTCTGGCCCCTGCCAGGTAAACAGCTTGTGGGGAAAGGGGTTGGTGTCATTCCACCGCAGTTTTTGGGTGGCAAAATAGCGAATGCCGCCCTGGGTGAGCAGCTGGGGCAGCTGCCAGGAGAAGCCAAAGGTGTCGGGTAGCCAGGCGATCGCACTCACCGCCCCAAATTTCTCTAGGCAGTAGGTTTGGCCGTAGAGAATCTGGCGGGCGATCGCCTCACCCCCCGGCAGATTCAGGTCTGGCTCCACCCACAGCCCCGCATCGATCGCCCACCGCCCGGCTTTCACGGCTTGCTGAATGGTGGCAAACAGGTCTGGCTGGTGTTCTTCGAGCCAGGCAAACAGCGCTGGCGACGAGTGGGTAAAGGTCAGCTCGGGAAAGTCTTTTTGCAGCGCCAGCACCGAGCGAAAGGTATTTTCAGCGGCCTGCCAGGTGTCGGCCACGGGCCAGAGCCAGGCCAGATCGAGGTGGGCGTGGCCCAGACAGTGCAGGGTGCGCTGCTTGAGCCAGGGCGAGAAGTCCTTGAGCCCATCGCGCAAGTTCTGCAAAGACTGGTGGAATTGGGCGCGGTTAGCCACTGCATCCCAGGCGATGCCCTCTAGGGCCTGGGCCAGCGAATCGAGCTGGGCTGGGTCAAATTGCGCTAGATAGGTAGCCAGCACCGCCAGCTCATCGGCCACAAAGCCGGGTTCTGGCCCTAGGTCTGCCTCAAATTCTGACCAGGCTCCCTCAACCGTTTCAAACACCAGCTCGGCCTGCACTAGCGCCCCCTGATCGTGTCCAGGGCTGAGCAGCTCGAGCGCCACATCCACCGACTCTCCGGGCACGATGCTGTCGGTCAGCACAATGCGCGTCCAGCAGTCAAAAATATCCCCGGTTTGCCTATGCTCGCCGTTGACAAAAATATCGGCGCGGTTGGCCCACCACCGCAGCGCCAGTCGCGCCCTTAGCCCCGCCAGTGGATAGCCATTGAAATCCGTAGGCCAGGTGAAGCGCTGATGCAGCCCCAGCGGCACCTTGCCCTGGGGCCAAAAGACATGGCCACGATCATTGAGCGGGGCCAGGGGCCAGGCAGCCCCAGCGTCGCCGGAGAACGTTTCAGACTCCCCAGCGACGCTTGGGCAGCGGTGCCAGGTGCCCCGCACATCTAGCTGACTGAGACTGCGGAGACGATCAAGAATGGCTAAAATCTGCGGCGGGGGGGCGGGAGCGG
>QBMN01000149.1 GCA_003241845.1 Shackletoniella antarctica
CCCAAAAACCGCCCCCCCATACCCGCCAGCGACCCCAGGCCAATGCCCAACCCCACCTGGGTCGCCGTCAGCCCCACCTGGGTGGTAAAAAAAATCGGCGCGTAGAATAGCGTAAAGCCAATGCCCACCTGGGACAGCAGCCGCCCCGCCGCCAAGATCCACACTCGGCGGTCAAGGTTGGGCAGCCACTGCTTAAGCCGCTGGCGCAGTGAATCGCTCATAGCGGCGGAGACAGTCGGGGTCGCCGCAGGGCGTCGATCAGGGCCACGGTGCCGCCGATCGCACCCCATACCAGCCACAGCCCCAGGTCATAGCCCTTGCCGTAGGCCACCCGAGCCGCCACCAGCCCGATCACGCAGTGCAAATACAGGGGGATGTAGACCAGGGGTAGAGTATCAGCCATGAAATAGAAATCGCAGAAGGTGCAGCGGCAGCAAAATTGCCCTTCCTACCTTACACCGCCCCCCAGGCTCACAACCTCTTTCCCTGGTGGCAATACTCCCGACATTTTTGGGGTGTGTAGATTGAATCCATCTTCCCCAATACCCGGCAATTCACTGGTCTAGCCGACTGCTAGGCCCTTTCCCCAGAGGGCTTGGCTGCTCATGTCAATGCCAGTCTGATGACCTTGACGTTGGCAAAAGCTGCACTGCACCCTACTCAAGCTGAGGCTCAACCCTTAAGTTGCGCTATCGTCTCCTTCGCAGGCTTGGAGCTGGGGATAGTCAACCAGTCTGGCGGGGCATCGTCTAAATATCCACCGCACCCAAAGATGTCGGCGCAGCAACCTGAACTTTTTCTGGCCAGCGGCAATTAACCTCTGCCAGCGCCTCGACCGGGGCTGCTCGATCTGGCGCTGCTGCTCAAAGTACTGGGCTTTTGCCGTCGGGGTCGACTGCCCTTGGCTGATTCTGATTTTTTCAATTCTGTCGTCAAAGAAATCTAGCCCCGCCATCTCGCTGTGGTGAATGGGGAAGCTGCACTTGGCCGCAGCTAGGGCCATGGCGTAGGTGGGGTGCTGGTGAAGGCCCAGGGTGTCGGCGTAGACGGCCAGGTCGCCCCAGACTTTGAGAAACTCGCGATCGCGGCCCCCGTGGGCGCTAACCACAAATAGAAACTCGTTAATGAATTTGAGGTCTGGGGAGTAGGGGTCAAGCCCTACTCTCTGGGCCATTTTCTCAATCACAGCCCGGTTGTGTCGCTGTTTTGGGGAATGTGGATACTTGTCTAATAGATCCTGCAAGTGCTTTTGCAGGCTGCCGCAGCTGCGGGCGGTGAGGCCGGGGAGGAAGGTAAGGTCAGCGGGAACAGGGGCACAGATTCTGACATCGGCATCGAGGTACATGACTGCCGGGGCAACGGTCAGGGCGTGCCAGATCGCAAATCGCCGCTCGTTGTAGGGCAATACCCCTCGGCAGCGGTGCTGGACGGGCTGCACATTGGCACTCTGGGCAAATAAAGCGGGCCGGTCGGTGTAGACAACCAGGGTGTACCCCGGCGCAAAGCGGGCTAAATCCTGCGCCAGCAGCACGGCCATGCGGCTATATTTTTCGCCAAAGGCGGCGGTGCAAAACCAAAGCGATGCGGGAGTTATACCCATAGTGGCGGGGACTGGCGCTGGCAGGTCTCTTCCAGAATGCCCGCTCTGGGCCTATCTTTGTACTCGCCTAAAGCTTCATTGTTTTAGAGAGCTGCGGCAGGGCTTTTTGCTCGTAGGGGAGCTGGGGGCAGAATACCCTTGAGGGGTGATCTATTTTGGGAGCAGCGATGGCCACCGGACTGTTTGTGGGGCTGATCACCCTCGACTGCATCTATCGGGTCAGCCATGTGCCCAGCAGCGATGAGAAACTGGTGGCCGAGGATAGTTTGCTGGTGGCCGGGGGGCCAGCGACCAATGCCGCGATCGCCTTCGCCTGCCTGGGCAATCGAGCCATTGTCATGGGGGCCTTGGGCCAGCACCCTCTGGCGGCGACAATTCGCGCCGAGTTGGCGAGCTACGGGGTTGAGGTGGTCGATCTGATGCCAGAACTGGTAACCCCGCCGCCGCTGTCAACCATTTTGGTGACGGCCTCGACAGGCGATCGCGCCATTGTCTCCCGCAATGCGGTGGGTCGCCAGGCCGAGCCGCCCGACGCCCTAGAGAATGCTTTGCGGAACGCAGACATGCTGCTGATCGACGGTCACCAGATGGCGGCGGGGTTAGCGGCGGCGACCCTGGCCCAGCGGCAGAGCGTTCCGGTGGTGATTGACGCGGGCAGCTGGAAGCCGGGGTTTGAGGCGGTGCTTAGGCGGGCGACCAGCGCGATCGCCGCCGCCAAGTTTCAAATTCCCGGCCAGGCCGACACCCTGGCGGCCCTGGCCAGCCTGGGCGTGCCTGAGGTCGCCATCACCCACGGTTCCCAGCCGCTTCAGTATTGCTATCAACAACAAGTAGGGATGCTGCCCGTGCCCCAGGTGACGGTGCAAGACACCCTGGGGGCGGGGGATATTTTCCACGGCGCGTTTTGCCACTACCGCCTGCAAGCCCCCTTTACCGCTGCCCTCGGCAACGCCGCCCAGGTCGCCGCCCAGAGCTGTCAACACTTTGGCCCCCGCGCCTGGATCAATGAGGTGACCGAGCAACCCGGTTTCTGACCGGGTTAGCCTGAGCACAGGCTAGGCCGAGCGCAGAAACCGGGTTTCTGGCCTGCATCAAGTTTCGCGGTATAGTTCACTACGCCTGGTTTCGAGAGTACAACCCAGCCGCTATAGTGCTCTCTTGAAACCCTCACCCCCTCACCCAACCCCATGTCCTACGCCCAGGAAAAACAAACCGCGATCGCCGCCGTCATCCAGGCCGCCCAGCTGTGCGAAACCGTGCGCCAGGGTCTAGTGCCCGCCGCCCTCGAAAAAAACGATAAAAGCCCCGTCACCGTCGCCGACTACGGTGCCCAGGCACTGATCTGCAAAGCTCTGGCCGAGGCCTTTCCCGGCGACCCGGTGGTGGGCGAAGAAGACACCGCCGATCTGCGCCAGCCCAATGCAGCCCCAGTGCTCGCCGCCGTCACCGAACAGGTGCAGCAGCTGATCCCCAGCGCCACCGAGAGCGAGGTGCTGGGCTATATCGACCACGGCAATGGCGATGTTGCCCCCCGCTACTGGACCCTCGACCCGATCGACGGCACCAAGGGATTTTTGCGCGGCGACCAGTATGCGATCGCCCTGGCCCTAGTCGTTGACGGCGAGATCAAACTGGGCGTGCTGGGCTGCCCCTTTCTCAGCTTTGGCGGCGAAACCGGGCTGCTGTTGGTGGCCGTGCGCGGCGAAGGCACCGTAATGATTCCCCTGGCAGGCGGCAATCCCCAGCGCTTAACGGTGGCCGATACTGGCGACAGCGATCGCTGCCGGGTGGTAGAAAGCATGGAGTCGGGCCATGGTGACCATGACCAGCAGCAGGCGATCGCCCGCACCCTGGGCATCACTGCCCCCTCCCTGCGCATGGATAGCCAGGCCAAATACGCCGCCGTCGCCGCCGGGCAGGCGGTGCTCTACCTGCGCTTGCCCTCCCCCAAAACCCCCAACTACCGCGAAAAAATCTGGGATCACGCTGCCGGGGTGATCGCAGTCGAAGAAGCCGGGGGCCGCGTCACCGACATGCACGGCAAGCCGCTCGATTTTGCCAGCGCCGCCCGCTTTCCTCACAACAAAGGCGTTGTGGCCAGCAACGGCGCTATCCACGACGCGGTGCTGGCGGCGCTGGGGGCCGGTCTGCCTAACTAGTTGCGCCTCTAGCCAACGCCCTGGTCAACGCCATAAAAGGGTTTTTGGGCTATGGGAGTGCTGGTCTCAGCCTGAAGCCACACCTGGCGAGGTGCCCCAATTTGAATGCCCTGGCGGTCAAAGGCCAGTTTGAGCCGCCGCCGAAATTCCATCGAAACCAGCCACTGCTTGAGCGGGATAGTTTTGATCCAAATGCGGATCAAGATACCCGCATGAGATATTTCCTGCACCCCAAAAAATTCGTTGGTGTCGAGAATGATGGACTGCCACTCGGGATCTTGGGCCATGTGGTCGGCGGTCTCGCGCACCACCGCCAGGGCGAGGTTGATGTCGGTGTTGTAGGCCACCTCAAAATCGAGGGTGGCCCGTGACCAGTCGCGGGTCAAATTTCTGACTTGGGTAATTGAGCTGTTGGGCAGGGTGATCAGCTGCCCCTCAGGGTTGCGCAGCTGGGTGATACGCAAATTTAGGTTTTCCACAAACCCGTCGATATCGCCAACGACGATCACATCGCCAATGCGAAACTGGTCTTCTATCAAGATCAAAAAGCCGTTGACCAGATCTTTTACCAGGTTTTGGGCCGCAAACGACAGCACCAGGGCCAGCAGCGTCCCCAGGGCCAGCACCGACCCCGGCATCAGATTGAGCCACTGCAACACCCAGATCAGCCCAGCGGTATAGATCACCACCATTTTGACGCCCTTGATCACCTGGGCGATGGTGTTAATGCGCTGCAAATTGGTAGAGGTGAGCGACTGACCCCGCGCAAACCTCTGCATAAACTGATCGACCGCCAGATCGATCAGTCGGTCGATCAGCCCCACCACAAACCAGGTCAACAGCACCACCACCGGGGCTAGGGCTATGGTTTTGGCAAACTGGCGGGTTTGGGGAAAGGTATGGAGACTGTAGGCGATGCTCAAGGCCCAGAGAGACAGTAGGCCCCAGAGCAAAATCCACCGCATCAGGCGAACCGCATGCAGCCGTCGCTCTAGCCTGAAGTGCTGCTGCAATCCTTGCCATAGGCGAGGGTCGACGGGCTTGGCAGCGTAGTCTTTGGGCGCTGGAGCATGGACGTTGATCAGGGCCGACTCTGCCGCCGCGCGCTGGTGCAGGCGCTGCTCTCGCCGCCCCAGCCACCGTCGGATAACCTCCAAAACTAGGGTGAGCGCCAGGGTTGCCCCCAACACCTTAGCCGTCCTAGTTAGCTGCTGCTGCAGCGCCTCTGGCTGACGTACGACAATGGCCTGGCGCAGGGCCTCATCGAGCTGGGGCTGCCACCGAACGGCTAACTCCTCTTTGCTGACGCCGTGGTATTGAGCGTCAGGGTCAGTCACGGTGAGCAGCACCCTCGACTCGGCCTGGTTGGCATCTCTGACAAACAACACTGGATATTGATCTAGGGTTTCGATGAAAACCTCTAGGGTTTCAGGGTCTAGGGGGGCGGCGGCGCTGCCCCCCGGCAAGATGCGCCGCAGATTGGCCTCAATCTGGGTGGCCCGCACTTCGACGGGCATTTGCCCCCCGGACTCGGCCCGGTTGAGCACCGCCGGGGAGGCGATGCGAAGGAGCGTTTGCCCGTCGAGGGTAATGTCATAGGTTTCGAGATTGCCCTGCCGTTCTACGTTGACCGGCAAGGGGTCACCGCCGCTGGCCGCAGGTAGGGGCAACAGCTGAGCCTCGGCACCGCCGAGAAAAATAGCTGGGCTAATCAGCGCTACCACCAAAACTACCAGGCAGGCAATCATGCCCTGGCGGAGTCGTCGGGCTGGTTTCCATCGTTGAAGGTCTAGCATAGGCCAACCCCACATATCAACATCTCATATTGACGTTTGACAGCAACATAGTTCCCCCCGCCGATAAATCAAATTTTCTAGGCAGGGGCGATCGCTCCTATTTTGGGTACAGGAGCCTGGGTTCACTGTTCAGCCTGAACAAGCCCTGGCCCTGGCTGTATTCCTGCAGATAGATATTGGTGGATAGATATTTGGCTTTTGCGGCGATCGCTATTGCGGGTTACCCAGCGAGACGCCGTAGAGCGATCGCACCGAGTCTTGCAGCAGCACCACCAGCGTCGCCACCCCCAGCAGGGTGCCCAGGGGCGTAAAGGTCAGTGCCCCGCAGGCTACGACAACGCTAAACCAATAGTGCCGGTGTTTGCCCAAACACCGCCCCGAAATGACCAGCGCGATCGCCAGCCCCAGGCCGTAGAGCAGCAGCCCCACCCCAACGATCAGAAAAATCAGCCCCGTGGCCACCGGAGGCAGATCGCTGTCGCCCGTGGTGAAGGTGGCGGGGCTGACCAGGGCGATCGCCCCGATCACCACAAAGATCAGCGCCAACAGCGATAGCGCCCCCACCAGGCCCGCCACCACGTAGTGCAGCATGGCCAGCACTTTCAACCGCTCGTGGTCTTGGCTGTGGGGCGATGGGGTCATGGCAAAAAATCAGGTGGTGACAAAATCAGGTGGTGATAGAGCCAGGGACTATATCCGATTGTGTACCCCCCTGGGGAGATTTTAGGCAGATCTCAATCTTTTGCTACCCAGGGCCTTAGGGACGTGCGCCTAAATAAAGTACCGGAGGCATTGATCACTGTAGGGTGCATAACGCTAAGGCGAGGCTCCGCCAACGCGAAGCAATGCACCAATAGGCAAGATGGCAGTTGGTACCTTATTTTCTTGCGAGTCCCTTAGCTATAGCGGTGGCCAGTTCGCTTAGGACATCAGTAACTGTCCTTGGCGAAAACGCGGGTGGCGAACTGGCATATAGCCAGCGCTCCAAAAACTTTGGCATGTCCTAACCATATTGGCGACGGCTATAACCGCCTGGGCCACTGCCTAGGAATTAATTTCTAGGGATAATTAAAACAACCCGTTGCGCGAGCTGCTATGCCCTCTGTTTCTTTATCTAATCAACAAACGGCCCTGGTGATCGGGGCCAGCCAGGGCATTGGCCTGGGCTTTGTGCGCCAGCTGCTTGAGGATGGCCGCTTTGAGACCGTTTACGGCACCTACCGCCGCCCTGAGTCGGCCCAGGGGCTGCTGGCCCTGGCCGCCCAGCACCCGCAGCTCACCTGTCTGCCGATGGATGTGACCGACGAAGCCTCTATTGCCGAGGCGGTATCGCAGCTTCAGGCCTGCACCCCCCAGCTGCACCGAGCGGTGTACTGCGTCGGCGTGCTCCACGACGGCGACTTTCAGCCGGAGAAAAGTCTGCGGCAGATCAGTAGCGAAAATTTGGTGCGATCGCTTCAGACCAATGCCTTTGGGGCGGTGCTGCTGGCCAAGCACCTGCTGCCCCTGTTTAAGCATGACCAGCCCAGCGTTTTTGCCGCGATTTCGGCCAAGGTGGGCAGCATTGGCGACAATCGTCTGGGGGGCTGGTACGGCTACCGGGCCTCTAAGGCGGCGCTGAATATGTTGATCAAAACCGCCTCGCTGGAATACGCCCGCCGCAGCCCCCGCACCACCCTGGTGCTGCTGCACCCTGGCACCACCGACACCCGCCTGTCGGAGCCGTTTCAGCGGGGGGTGCCGCCCGAGAAACTCTTCTCTATAGAGCGCACCGTGGCCCAGCTGACGACGGTGATGGATGACCTCACTCCCGCCGACAGCGGCGAGTTCTTTAACTGGGACGGCACGCGGTTGCCCTGGTAGGGGCAATTTTGGGCTTGTAGCGGCATGGCCCTGGGGCTATTGTTAGAGGGCGTTTGAAAAGTCCTGTTTCTTGTAGCAAAAGTGAGCATCCCCCTAAAGAAGCGGGACTTTTACCCCCCTTTTTAAGGGGGGCTAGGGGGGATCAGCGGATGCTTAAAGCTACAGTAGATCGCTCTAGATCGCTTTTCAGACGTCCTCTTCGGCCAACGGCTAAAGACTTACCTGTGAGGCAAGGGCAATGGATCTGCAACTGATGGATTGGCAACTGCTCGAGAGCATTGGTCTAGGTCTGGGCCTGGGGGTGGCCGCCGGGTTTCGGGTGGTGGTGCCCTTTTGGGTGCTGAGCGCCGCCGCGCTGTTTGCCCACGTGCAGCTGACCGATGGCATGACCTGGCTGGGCAGCCCGACCGCGTTCATCGGCCTTTCTGTGGCTGTAATCGTAGAAATTTTGGCCTACAGCATTCCCTGGCTCGACAATGTGATCGATACGGTGGCGCTGCCCGTAGCCGCTGTGGCCGGTACAGTGCTGATGGCGATCGCCGCCAACCAGCTTGACCCCTTTGCCCAGTGGACTGTAGCGATCGTGGCCGGGGGCGGGGCCGCCGCCACGGTAAAGGGGTTGAATGGGTTGACCCGGCTGGTCTCCACGGCCACCACGGGCGGGGCGACGAATCTAATTATTGCCGGGGTAGAGCTGGTGGGGGCCGTGGTGATCTCGATCTTGGCGCTGCTGGCCCCGGTGGTGATGTTTGTGCTGGTGCTGGCGTGCTTTATTCTGCTGGTGCGCTTTGCGATCAAAGCTTTTTACCGTGCCCAAAAACCCGCCCCAGACGCTGAGTAGAGCCTCCGTGGGAGGATGATCTATCGGCTCAGCTTAGCTTCAACATGGATCGCCAGGGCGGTCATCTCCGGCAGGGTGGCGGTAAACTGCCCGGCCCGGTTGACCAGCACCACCTGGGCGTTATTGGCGCAGGCGGTGCCGTCAGCCGCCCGCCCCCCCTGCACCACATTGCAATAGCGGCCCTGGGGCAGCTGGGTTTGAAACCGATGGGTCAGCGGCACAGCCTCGCGGTTGATCACCACAAAGCCCAGGTCGCCCCGGCCAAAAGCGATCTGGTTGGCCTGGTTGCTCCACCAGTCGGTGACCTGGGCCACAGCCTGGGTGGCGTTGCGAAAGCCCACCATGCCTGCGATCGCCGGCCAGCGGTGTTCGCAGACCCACTCCCCAAAGCAGGCGGCCTCGCCGTTTTGGTAGACGGGGCGGGTGGTGCCGTCGTCGTAGGCGGGTGGCCCCTGGTCAGGATTTTCAAAGGCAAAGCTCGACATCACCTGGGCCTTGCCGTAGGGAACCCCCAGCATAAACACGTTGGCCAGGGCGTAGAGGTCGCCGCTTTTGTAGGTGAGGTAATCACCGCCGCCGCCGTGGCCCCGCTGCTTGTCGTGGTTGTCAATAAAAATGACTGCCTGGGCCGAGGGGGCCAGGCCCCAGCCTTCACCCAGGGTTTCGAGGTTGGCCAGGGTTTGGCCCGCTAGGCCCAAAAAGGCTTCGCCCATAAAGCGGCCATACTTAAAATCGAGCACGTTGCCGCTGTCGTAGTAGTCTTGCTTGCGAATCGCCTCGTTGCCGGGGTCGATTACCTCTTGATAGATATAGAGATCGGTGTCGGGGTAGCGATCGCGCAGCTGCGTCAAAATTTCCCCCAGCTCTTCGCTGCGAATATGTTTGGCGGCATCAATGCGAAAGCCCGCTACCCCCATATCGACCAGGGTGCCGAGGTAATCGACCAGGGTGCTCTGCACATGCTCGGCGCTGGTGTCGAGGTCGGCCAGACCCACCAGCTCGCACTGGGTGACGTTTGCGGCATCGCCATAGTCGGTGACCTGCTGGCCGCAGTCGTTAAAATCCTCGGGGCGATAGAGACCGGGGTATTCATACTTAGTGAAAACGGTGCCCGCGCTGCCAACCCCGTTTTCAAACCCGGCCATGTGGTTGATCACCGCGTCGGCGTAGATGGCGACCCCGGCGGCGCGGCAGCGGTCGATCATCGCTTGCAGCTCGGCGCGGCTGCCGCTGCGGCTTTCGAGCTGGTAGCTGACGGGCTGGTAGCGCTGCCACCAGGGATAGCCGTAGTCGGGCAAGACGATGTGCTCCTGGGGCGGCGAAATTTGCACGGCCTGGTAGCCGTTGGGGCCAAGGTAGGTTTCACACTCGGTGGCAATGTCGTTCCAGGGCCACTCAAACAGATGCACCAGCGCAGTCGGCGGCGGGGTTGGCTCCTGGGCCACAGACAGATTAGAGAATGGGGCCGTAACCGGGGCCACGGGGTTGAGCAACACCACCAGCCCCACGATGCCGCTGGCTGAGAAGGCACCCAAGACAAATTTCCACATAGCTTTTTATCTAAAACGGTATAAAAGCAAACGAATTTCAGGGATGGCTGTGGCCATTGCCATGGCTATCATGCACCTTCGCCTGACAAAAGTAACTCTCTCCCCAGGGGCGTCAGGATGGGCCGATATCCCCCCAGTCGAGCCAACTTCCAGGCTGCTCAAGTAAAGTTGTGCGCAGTGTAGGGAAGGGGGCAGCATCCAGATTTTGGGCTGACTCGTATCCAAGGCAGCCATAACTATTGGGCCAGATCTGGCCGGAGGAAGCACACTGTGGGCCAGCAATCGGTGGGCCAGCAATCGGTGGGCCAGCAATCGGTGGGCCAGCAATCGGTGGAGCGATCGCCTAAACCGTCGGTGGGGAGTGCTGTATTTGCGGCCATTGGCCGGTAGGCCTACCGCTATCGCTGGCTGATCTTGGCCCTGTGGGCGGTGCTGCTGCTGCTGGGCGGGGTGTTTGCCCCCCGGCTCGACGGCGTGCTGCACGGCACCGGCACCACCTTTGAGGCCGGAGAGGCGGCCCAAACCGATCGCATTTTAGAAGACCGCCTGGCCATCGATGCCGACGCGCTGACGGTGGTGTTTGAGTGCCCCGAGAACGGCAGCCGTCCAGCCATTGAGCCGTTGCTAGGCGAGCTAGCAGCTCTACCCACGGTCGAGACCGTCGCCCCAGCTGCCGCCCTGGCGGGGGGCGACGCCGACCGGGTTGACGATCGCTTGATTAGCCTGGGGCTGGGCATTGCGATTTCGGTATTCATCGACTCCACGCTGATTCGGGCCGTGCTGGTGCCCTCCAGCATGAGCATAATGGGCCACTGGAACTGGTGGTGCCCGTTTGTGAAGCGGCAATCTTTCTCTGGCTGAGCTAAATTCAAGGGGCATACCGCCTCTCTATCCACCCACCCCCACAAACCTATGTTCTTACCCTTTTGTGCCCCCCCGTCCGCTGAGTCTCGCCGTCAGCACCAGCGCTACAAGCTAGAGCTAATGAAATCTTGGCGCGACTCGGCAGAGGCCCACCTGGCCGCCCTCAACGCCGCCATTGGCACCGTCGAGCAGCAGATCAACCAGGAGCGAGAGAGCTAGAGACAGGCCACAACCACCAGGGAGTGAACTCCCTGCCTCACGGCGAAAGTCTGCTTTAGCAGACTGGGATAGTCGGCCCCCAATCCTCTTCAGAGGATTTCTGCTTGGAGACTGGGACTTTCAGTCCTAGGCTCAGCGGCCAATCCTCGGGATCGCCTCATAAATTTGCTCCACCTTGACAGGGCTGGCCTTACTCCCTAAGAGCTACTTTCCACCATCAGGCTAGCCAAACTACACTTTTTGCGGCCCTAGTCCCCTAGGATATGACCTGGGCGGGTTGAGGTTGTCGTTTGCCATCGCCCCGCTAGCTGTCTCCGTTCTGGGTTGCCCCGCTGGTTATGCCTGACTCTTCTTCGCCCAAGTCTCTGGACAAGTCTGTGGACATGTCTTTGGCCCTGCCTCTGACAGCAACTGTGCCGCTGCTTCAGCCGATTGGGGTCAAGGCCCTCTACGGTCTAGCCCTGTCGGGCGATCGCCTGCTGGCGGTAGACCCCTTTCGCGGCTACCTGCTGCGCCTCGACCCCAAAACCGACCAGCTCGAAATTCTCAACTCGCAAAATGCCGAGGCCTTTTACGGCGCGACGGGCATTGCCTACTGGGATGACCAGATTTGGTTTTGCAGCGACCACACCGTCTACACCACGCCCCTAGCCGACATTCTGCCGGTGCCGGTGCTCACCCTGCCCTACGCCGCCGACGGCGTCGCGGTGTGGCAAAACACCCTCTACGTCAGCTGCAAGAAGGGGAGCTGTATCTTTGTCTGCGATCGCACCACCGGCCAGCGCATTACCCAGTTTTCGGCCCCCGGCATTGGGGTTGAAAATCTCTCGGTGTGGGGCGACTACCTGTGGGTCTGCGACCAGACCGAGCAAAGCGTCTACTGCCTCGACCGCGCCACCGGCGAGCTGGTGGTCAAAATGCTCACCCCCTTTGCCACCCCCACCGGCCTTGCCGTGCCGCCCCACACC
>QBMN01000014.1 GCA_003241845.1 Shackletoniella antarctica
CTCCCCCCTCCTCCACCGCGCCCGCCAAACCCTCACCCAGGCCGCTGCCCGCTACTCCACCGCGCTCCAGGGCGGCTCTAGCCCAACCAACCTGGCGGCGGTCAAACAGGGCCTGGGCCAGCTCGAGAGCCTCAGCGCCAAGCTCGAGTCGCGCTGTCTGCGGGTGGCGGTGTTTGGCCTAGTGAGCCGGGGCAAGTCGGCGGTGATCAACGCCCTGGTGGGTGAAAATATGCTTGAAACTGGCCCCCTGCACGGGGTCACGCGCTGGCCCCGGTCGGTGTACTGGCAGCTAGAGCTGGAGGGCGACCAGCCCTGGCAAATCGAGCTGATTGACACCCCCGGCCTCGATGAGGTGGGCGGCGATGTGCGCGCCGATATGGCCCAAACCGTCGCCACCCAGGCCGACTTGATTGTGTTTGTGGTGGCCGGAGACATGACCCGGCTAGAGTACGAGGCCCTGCTAGCCCTTCAGCGAGGGCAAAAGCCGCTGCTGCTGGTATTTAACAAAATAGACCTGTACCCAGAGGTCGATCGCCAGGCCGTATACGACAGCCTAAAAAATCTGCGCAACGAGCTGGGCGAAGACGGCCCCGACACCCAGCTGGCCGTAGACGAAGTGGTGATGGTGGCCGCTAGCCCGGCGGCTCTCAAGGTGCGGGTCGAGTGGCCCGATGGCCACACCACCGAAGAATGGGAACCTCAGCCAGCTCAGATTGAGCCGCTAAAATCGGCGCTGCTGGCCATTGTGGCCCAGGATGGCCCGGCCCTGGTGGCCCTCAACGCCCTGCGCAATGCCCGCCTGATCGAGGGCGACATGGTGGGCCACATGACCCGACTGCACCGCGATCGCGCTGACGACACCATCTGGCAGTTTGCCAAGTACAAAGCCGCCGCAGTGGCCCTCAACCCTATTGCTGGCCTCGACCTGCTGGGCGGGGTGGTAATCGACCTAGTGATGATTCGCACCCTGGCTCGGCTCTACGGCTTCCCGATTACGGGCCACGAGGCGGGGCGGCTGTGGCGGGCAATTCTCAAAAGCTCGGGCACCCTGTTGCTGAGCGAGTTGGGCAGCGGGCTGCTGGGGGCGGGCAAAACCACCGCCGCCCTGGTTACCCTGGTCGATAGCCCTTCAGGGATAGCGGCGCTGGCCGGGGCCATGACCGCCCAGGCCAGCGCCGCAGGCTACGGGTCGTACATCGTGGGTAAAGCGGCCCAAACCTACCTAGAGCAGGGCTGCACCTGGGGGCCAGAGGGGGTGAGCGCCACCCTAGCCGCCATCCTCAAAGACACAGACACGTCGGCCACCCTAGCCCGTCTGCGCCACGAGGTCGAGGGCGATTTAGTCGAGGCATCGGCGTCTCGGGGCTAGTGCTGTCGCCTATCCGGGGCAAAATCTGCATGGGGCACGAGCTGCTCGTCAGCGATCGCATTAAGCGAGGTCAAATTGCTACCGCCAAGAATTCCTTGAGCTGGGGGCAGAGACATTTTGACTGGCGAGTTCTTGCACATGGCCGGGCCGGAGTTCGAGCCAGTCAATCACTTGATTTACAGGCCAGCCTCTATAGTCGGCGATCGCATGAATCTGAGCCAGCGTAATGGTGGGTATCGGATCGCTCAGCCACGATCTAATGACGTGTCTTTGTATGTGTAGGGCAGCTTCTAAATGTTGTTTTTCATGGTGATTAAGCTCTTGCTTTAGCCACTTTGTTAGGGCGTTGGTATTCCAAGGATAGTAGCTTTGCATAGCACACAGGATCTTCTATAGCTGCCGGGGAGCCAGGCAGAGGGGCAATCGTCTCCAAGCATAAAACTCAAAAGTGACAACTTTGTGATGGACGCGGACTAGCGCCTTTTGACCTATGGCAATGGCCTACGCCGAAGCTTGAGGAGTTGTTGCCGATGGGGTAGGGCGCATACCTCATCCCCTCGGTTCACTGACCCCGGTTCAGCTGCATCATCTGCCAGGTAATCAACGTGCCCACCGGGCTCCAAAGCAGGTAGGGCAGCAGCAAGAAAAATGCGGCCATGGCTACCTGGGCCACTGGCCAGGCGAACAGCAGCCCAAACACAAACCCCGCCGCCCCGATCGCCATGCCCACGCGCAAGCTCTGCAATTTGCACATCACCGGGGTGTAGCTCATAATCAGCAGCTCTAGCAAGACATACCCCGCCATGAACCACCAGCTCTGGGTTTGGCTCCAAACGATGTAGGCTGACCAGCCGCCGCAGATAAATACCACCGTCCACACAACCGGAATGGCAAACTCGAAAGTGAGCCAGTCGGGGCGACGCTGCCGCTTAAACCACTTAATGTCGCGGGAGCTGAGCAGGCTGGAGGCAGACGCGATCGCTACCCCCACTACCGCAATTACCAACCAGGCTGGAAACATTGTTTACCTCGCAGAGCCTGATTAAACTAAACCAGACCAGGGCCGCCGCGACATCTTACCCATGACACAACTTAAAGAACTGGTGGACTGGAGATGACAGCCTGCCATGAGCTTTGAAGTAGTTTCATGCAGATAGGGGAGCGGTCATACACCGACGCTCGCGATCGGCAGCATAGGCGATGCAGGCTTTTAGATCTTCTCGCGTCAGGTCGGGAAAGTCGTCGAGAATTTCGGCTTCGGTCATCTCGGAAGCTAGATACTCAAGCACTTCGTAGACGGTGATGCGTAAGCCGCGTACGCAAGGTTTGCCGCTGCGCTTATTGGGTTCAATTGTGATGTAGTTTCGGTAGTCCATAGATTATTCCTTTGGGGTTTGGGCGCGGCGATCGCGCATGGATGGGTGAAGAATTTATGCGCTTAGGGTAGATTGTTTGGCAAGAAAACTATCAGGGGAGTTGGGTTCCGCTGGCGCTTCACCCAACCTACAATAGCTGGCTAGTAAAATATTCTACGCTCTTAGACAGCAATCAACTTTTCTCGACCAATATTTTGGAGAATACTTATCTGACCAATGCGCTGAAACTCCTTACTACTTTTGTCAGCTAGATGAAGTACCCAAGGCAGCCGACATGAGCGAAAACCACTTGCAGGATGTAATTGAGTGAGGTGGTAAGTTTGTAAAGCTAATAATTCAAGAGGAGCATCCCCATACTCATGAACGACCCTTAAAGGTCTTACACTACCAATATTCTTAACAACTGCTTGGCTTGTTACTATGATAAAAGAACGTTCTTTTGGCATGAATACAGTGCTGCCGACTTGAGCGTCCCGATAGACTTTCCTTCCATCTTGCATGACTTCCTGCCCCATTCTTCCTGCCCCACTTTTGCGTACCCCTACAAGATCTACAGAGATTTCCTGCTCCTTCAATGCTGTTAACGTTTGGTCAAATTCTCCTGATTGAATCAAGCCATCTCTCATTAACAGTATTCTTTTAGGATAACGGTTGCAGATATTGTGAAATTTAATAACAAGTTTAGAAACCGTTTGCCAAACTCCTTGTCCAGAAAAGCGCTCTCCTCTCTGGACATCAGGAAGTTCCCAACCTAAGCTTTGCCCATTAGCTAGCACAGCAAAAGCTGAAGTTCCATAATACAGTTCTCGATTTGTACCAGTATCGAAACCAATAATCAGTTCTGCGGCGTCAGGATGATCTATTGGCTCCAGGCGTAAAGGTTGCCAGCCAGCTTTACATAATAAACCCAGAACTACATTTATAGCTTTGCTAGCATCAGCTTTTGGCTGAGGCACTATAAATTGAGTGGCAATACCAGCTTTCAACGCTTCCACTCTAATTTGTTGTTTACGCTCGTTAGGTGACCATGGCATAACTACTAGAACAGTTTTTATATTTTCATTTGACCATGTTTGCCAAAACATTTGTCGATCAAGTGCACCTTCAGGCAATTGACTTAGTACTCGATAGGAATCAATGTGTATCTGTGTATCGCTCTTTTGAGCTACTTCTTTTAGGCATTTTTCAACTTCTGAAGGATATTTAGGCATCTCATTAAAGAGATTAAGACAACCAAAGTTGGTCTCTCCAACTTTAACACAGCCTTTATAACTAACTTTAGCAGCCTTATCTACCTCCCCCTTCAAGGCAAATAGCTTTGCTGCCGGAAGAATACACCCATTTGCCATTAGTGGCTTAGGCAAAGAATGAATCTTGTAGATTACCTCTAGAATTTTTTGAGCGGTTTTTTCACATTCTTTCAGTCGAGTATCTAAATTCTTCTTGATATGGCTAAAAACTTCTTGAATATTCTTCTGCTCTTTTTTCTCGGATTGTTCCGAGATACTTGCCAACATTTCCATCGTCAGGCTAGGTGAAAGCCTTTGAGAAAGATGAGTTACCACTTGAGCATTCCATTGATTCGCTCTTTTTACGTAAACAACACGCGAATTCTGTATTTCTTCCTCTGTCGCCCCGGTTTGGCGATGATAACCCGCTAAAGTCATCCCCAAGCTTTCAATCAAAGATTCATCGGGTGTTTTATCAGAGACTCCTTCATATCGCCAACTAATGTAATTATTGCTCTTATCTTTGTATGTGTTTCGAACGTAACTGATTGGGATGTCAGGGTATTCATCTTGCCATTTATGAAGATTCCATGGAGTATAAAAGCGATGATGTAAATCTATCTCTAGATATAGAATGCCTTCAGAATCAATATTGATGTCTATTCTTCTCCCCTTATGCACTTCCCAACCCTTGCCATATTTCTCTTTGCCTGCATCTCCCGTTACCCACCAAATCAATCCGCCTTCAGAAGCTCTTTCAATGGCTGTCGAGTTCCACATCCTTAATTGTTTTTCTAGTTTTCTTCTCTCTAAACCTTCTAATCCTTTAAGCTCTAAAGAGTCGGCACAGTTTAATTTTCTTGTAGAAATAAGTCTCAATTCCCAGTTTTCGCCTTGCAAGCGATCTAAGCTAACAGCCTCTTGAGTTATAATTTTTGACCCTAATCTGGTCGCAGGGGTTCCAAGTTTATAGCAAATGCTAGAAATTGCTTTTTGTTCGTCGCCTTGATCAGGATTTTCCTTAAAGCTACAGCTATATTCATAAATTAAAAGCTCAGAATCACTCAATTGTTTCACAAGGAAACGGTTCAACACGACTTCAGTATCTTCAAATTCAAGTTTCATGGAGAATATTAACCTCGCTTACTGGTTTTGAAAGCAGTCTTATGATAAAGATGTGCTTGCTCAATTCAACTATCTTCAAATTCTAATCTGGGAGATTCTTTGCCACTGATTACAGTCCTTCAAATTATTTTTCTGGTTTAACCCACTCTTCAAGGTCATTTCCACGGTTGACGGGGAGCTTTTGTACCACTATTGTCTTACATTAAGCCGTTCAGCAGGACGGTGGCCACGCAGAACTCGAAAATCTTAGCGCTGTCTGAAGGTGTGCTACCACCAACAGACAGCTAACCCCGCAAATCTAACACGCAGATTGCGAGGCTAGGCTCATCGTACCCTAGCCCCCCCAGTTTGAACTTCAACTGCGGGTGGCTAGGGTTTTCGCGTTCTGTTTTCTTCCCATCACCAAAGGAAACAGAACCCATGTTTGAATATCTCAAACCGACCCCATCTCCATGCCGCCCGCCAGCGACATCCCCGGCACAACCTCCCCACCAGGCACCATCTGGATGGCGATTCCGGTACGGATCGCTTCGCGAATCGCCACCAAAACCGTGCTGATTGAGTAAAGCACCCTGCCCGCCCCCGGCAGCATCACCCCTTGTCGTCGGAGGCTGCGATGTGGGCCTGCTCAAGGATGTGGTGGTGACGGCCTTTTTGCCGATGCTGGGCAATACGCTGATTTTGATCGGCATGGTGGTGCCGATGCTGTGGCTGCCTTTGAAACTTACCCTGCTGGCGTTGGCCACGATTTCTCTGTTTTCGCTGACTACGCTGCGCCGCCGCCGTATTAAAAAGGTGTCGCGCCAGCAGGAGGGGGCGATCGCCGCCGCCACCGCCGACCGACTGGTCTGCGTCGATGACGTTTGCGGCAGCGCTGATTCAGAGGCTTTAGTGGGTCATGCTCTGCTGCTACTCAATGCCGTGGCTTTTGCCCACCACCCAGCTGCGGCGAAAGAAGCGAGCCAGGCTGGTTTCGCTTAGCGTTAGACAGATCGGTCTGCCGTGGGGGCAGGTGCGGGGGTTGCGGGTCTGCTGCCAGTCGTCGAGCAGGGTTTGCAGAGTGGCGAGGTCTAGGGGGGTGCCGTTGCGAATGGCGGTGCGGCAGGCGATCGCCACCTGGGCCGTATCCAGGTTGCCGCCCAGGCTGAGTTCGAGCAGGGCATCGGGCAGGTCGGGGCGATCGCACAACGGCTCCGGCGCGGCGCGAATTGCCCAGCGATTTGGCCCAAACTCTTCGGTCGCTAAGCCCAGCCGTTGCAGTTGCTCAAGCTGCTTGCCGGTCAGCCCTTCTAGCACGACGGGAGTGGGTAAGGGCACCAGCCGCCACTGGGCTTGCAGCCGCTCGTAGAGCACCCGCTCGTGGGCGATGTGCTGCTCAATCAGGCACAGGCCATCGGGCTGCTCGGCCAAAATGTAGCGGTGGTGAATTTGGGCGATCGCCCTTAACCTACCCACCCGTTCCCGATAGGGCAGCTGATCTGACAGATCGGCAGTGCCGTAGGCCCCGCTCGGTTCTGCCGTCTGGAGCAGTTGGGTGACGCGCTGCTGCTGGCTGGCTTCGGGCCGGGCGGCGGCATGCTGCCCTAGCAGCGTCTCAATGTGGCTCTGGCAGAGCGCCGTCCACTGGTCGAGCTGATGCAGGTACAGGGTGCTTTTGTCGGGGCGGCGGTTCCAGTCAATGGCGCTGGGGGCGACGGTCAACTGCACAAACGCTAGGGGGTAGCGGTGTCGGGGCAGGGTATAGCGAAAGGCATTGATAATGCTTTGCTCTAGCTCAGGCACCGTCACCAGCCGGCCGTTTACCGCTACTTTTACCCAGTCGGGCCGGGGGCGGTGGCAGCGATCGGGCAGGCCAATTAGGCCGTAGATGCTGGCCTGTAGAGAATCCTGTAGAGAATTATCGCTACCCTCAGCCCAGGGAGCGGTTTGCCAACCTTCGTGCAAATCGCTGTCGTTGACGGCCCGCACCAGCTGGGTCACTAGCCCTCGGGCGGTGGGGCTAGGGGTGAGGGTCAGCCAGGGGCGATCGCCCACCTGCACCACCCAGGTCACCGTGGGATGGGCCAGAGCGCAGTGGTAAATCACCCGCTGCACCTGGCGCAGCTGCCGGGGCAGCGTCGGCAGTCGCTCCCGGCGAGCGGGCCAGTCTTTAAACAGATCGGTAACTGTCACCACGGTGCCCTGGCCCAGGGCCGCCGGGGTGGTCTCTAGGGCCTCGCCGGTCGCCGAGTAGGTGACGCGCCAGCCCGACTCGGCACCGGGGGGGCGGCTGCAAATCTCTAGCTGGGCCACCTGGGCCAGGCTGTGCAGCGCCTCGCCGCGAAAGCCCAGGCTGGCGACCCGCCACAGGTCAGCCTGGGTGCGAATTTTGCTGGTGCTGTGGGGAACCGCAGCCTGAAGCAGGTTATCTAGCGCCATCGCCGTGCCGTTGTCGGCCACCTGCACCCGTCCCTGGTCGGGCCAGAGAGCCAGGGTAATGTGGGTCGCCTGGGCATCGAGGGCGTTCTCAATCAGCTCGCGCACCGCCGCCGCCAGCGAGTCAATCACCTCTCCGGCGGCAATGCTGTAAATCACGTCGCCGGGCAGCGATTGAATGCGGCTAGAAACAGAATTAGAAACGCTGTCGACGGTGATGGGGCAAAGCTCCAGGGGCAACTAGCTCTATGCTACTGCGCGGCTACGGCACTGGAACAAAGGATCTAGCAGCGGCTACAGGCCCCGAGACTCAGCCCTAAACCACCGCACGACCCCAGGGGATGAATTAATTTTTTCAATTAACGTGAATGGGCTAGAGGGTAACTTTGTCTACTAATTTCAATAAAAGTTTGCACGACCTATTAAGGTTTGTTACATTACAGAAGAATGCCTTTTCCTAGGATCCTCCTCACCATGAATCGATTTTTTGGCCTGCTGCCCAAGCCTTCGCCGCTGCGGCCCGACTCTCGGGTATACGATTTGAAAGAACGCTTAGACTGGGGCGAACCGGCGCTGACTATTATTGACGTGCGCGATCGCACCGACTTCAACGAGAGCCGCATTACCGGCGCTATCTCCATGCCCGCAGACTCGCTGCTTGCCACGGCGGCTAGCAGCTTTGAAGCTACCCGTGACCTCTACATCTACAGCAACACCGATGAAGAATCTGCCGCTGTAGCTGAACAGCTGCGCGGGGCCGGGTTTTTGCGAGTTGCCACTGTGCGGGGCGGGGTTGCCGCCTGGAAGGCCGCAGGGTTTCCGGTGGAGCTGGTTACGTCGTCGGTGGTCTAGATAATCTGTCAAACTTGAATGGGTTGGGTGGGTGGAGCGCCAGCGGCACGCAGCTAAGTGTCGCTGGGCTACGCTTTTTTGCACCCAGCCTGCAAATTCTAGCGGTCGAGGCAGCTGGCATGGTTATGGGGCAGGCGAGGGCAGACGAGTCGTGCGGCAGCAGCCCCCTAGCGTCAAGTACGTTTACACCCCATCGGGTGGTGACCTACAGCCGCGCCCACACGCTGGTGCCCACCTACGAATGCTTTAACCGCTGCACCTACTGCAACTTTCGCACCGACCCAGGCCAATCACCCTGGGTGAGCTTAGGTCAAGTTGCTCGGCAGATGCCCCTGCTGCACCAGCAGGGGGTCTGTGAGGTGCTGGTGCTCAGTGGCGAAGTGGCTCCCCACAGCCCCCGTCGGGCCGACTGGCTGCGCCATATTTACCAAATTTGCGAACTGGCCCTAGGGGCTGGGCTGCTGCCCCACACCAATGCTGGCCCCCTCAGCCGCGACGAGATGGCCCAGCTTCAGCAGGTGAATGTCTCCATGGGCCTGATGGTGGAACAGGTAACGCCCAGCCTGTTAGAGACTGTTCATCGCCATGCCCCCAGCAAGCGACCAGAGATTCGTCTACAGCAGCTAGAGTGGGCCGGAGAACTGGGGATTCCGTTTACCACCGGCCTGCTGCTGGGCCTGGGAGAGAGTGAGTCCGACTGGGTCGATTCACTGCGGGCGATCGCCACCCTCCACACCCGCTATGGCCACATTCAAGAGGTCATTCTGCAACCCCACAGCCCCGGCCAACAGCAGCTTCAGCGGGGTACAGCGCTAGCTGAGACAGCTCTGGTGCAGGCGGTGCAGCTGGCAAAAGCCCACCTGCCCAAGAACGTTGCCATTCAGATTCCACCCAACCTAGTCAGTCGGGAGGGGCTGCTGGCCTGTCTAGAGGCAGGGGCGACGGATCTAGGCGGCCTTAGCCCAGTGGATGAGGTGAACCCCGACTATGACCACCCCACGCCGGAGTCGCTCAGGGCGGCGATCGCCCCCGCCGGCTGGCAGCTTCAGCCCCGTCTGCCCATCTACCCCCAGTACGACCCCTGGCTCCCGTCACCGCTACAACCCTTAGTCCACACCTGGCGCGCTTCCCAGAGAGGCAGTCGTTCCGAGCCGGTTCCTTCAGAGTATCCCAACTAAAAAGCATCCATTTTCAGGACGCGAACTCGGCCCGTTGGGCCAGTCGCGGTGAGACTCCGGATAAGTATTTAGTTGGAACAATCTAAGCCTAAGCAAATCGCCTCACCCACCCACAACAGGGTAAAATCCTCACAGTCCAACCGAGGTTTTCCGATGGCTGCTCCCCAAACCTGCCCGATGTGCGGTGTCAAAATTTTGGTGGGCATTGTCGGGGGCGATCGCGTGCTCTTCTCGGCGGGGCCACCGGGTACCCGCGCTCGGCTCTACGCGCGGGTCTGCCGCTACGTCGACAAACCCGGCTGCATCAACAAAGACGGCGGCAGCCAGACCGCTAGTCCCAACGACTACTACAATCCCGACCTGCCTAGGTGATGCCGATTTTAGATTTTGGATCGGCAATTTTGGCGGCACATTCCCTGAGCCTTTGGACTGACCGCTGAGCCAAGGACTAGAAGTCCAAGGCTCAAAGCCGAAATCCTCTTCAGAGGATTAGAGTCTGGTTATCTCAGTCTGCTTTAGCAGACTTGAGCGATGAGCCAGGGAGTTCACTCCCTGGCGGTTGTGGCCAGAGTCCATCAGCCTATGGGCGTTTCGGGAATAGTTTAGCCACCTTGACCGGGCAGGTTGGGCGGTGCCCACCATTAACTTTCAGCCCACCCTGCCTTAGGCTTAAGAACTGGCCAGCCGCGCCTTGGCCTGCTGCCACAGCGCCTCTAGCTCGTCAACGGAATACTCGCTCAACGGCTTCTCCGCTACCGCTTCTACCAGCTCAAACCGGCTGATGAAGCGGCGGTTGGTGCTTTGCAGCGCCTCTGAGGGGTCGAGGTCATACCAGCGGGCCAAATTCACCAGGGTAAACAGCAGATCGCCCAGCTCCGCCTGCTGGTTTGCTTTCGGCTCGTGGGCCAGGGCCTGGCGAAACTCGTCGAGTTCTTCGTGGAATTTGGCCCACACATCGTCAATGGTTTCCCACTCAAACCCGGCTTTGGCGGCCTTGGCGGAGATTTTGCTGGCGGCCATCAGCGGCGGCAGAGTACGGCTGTATTTGGTCAGCTTGGGGGTTAACCTGTGCGGGTCGTGGGGAATGCCTTTTTCCTCGGCCTTGATGCGATCCCAGTTTTGGCTGACTTCTTCGGGGGTTTCGCCGGTCGCGTCGCCAAAAATATGGGGATGGCGGCGCACCAGCTTGTCGGCAATGCCGGTGGCCACGGTGCCCAGGTCAAAGTCGCCGCTGTCGCTGGCAATCTGCGCTTGCAGCACCACCTGGAGCAGTAGGTCGCCGAGTTCTTCTGCGATCGCCCCCTGCTCACCCACCTGAATTGCATCGACCACTTCGTAGGCTTCTTCGATCACGTAGGGAATTAGGCTGGTGGGGGTTTGGGCCAAATCCCACGGGCAGCCGGTTTCGGGGTGGCGCAGCTGGGCGATCACATCGATCAAGCGCTCTAGGGCGGCAAGAATGGCGGCGCGGTGATTAGAGGTAGACCAGTCAGAGGGGAGGGGGGCAGCAACCATGGCAAAACCGCGTTGACGACAATGTCTATTTTGGGGTGTGTCTATTTTGGGGTGTGATCACGCCCTAGCTGCAAGGGCAAGTGGGATCGCTAGGTCTGGCCGCTGAGCCAAGGACTGAAAGTCCAAGGCTCCAAGCAGAAATCCTCTTTAGAGGAATGTCACTGAATTAAGGCTGGTGGGCAGTGCCCACCCTACAGCAGATCAAGGCTTCTGACGATCTGCAAGGGTTAATTTCAGCTTATGTCAGTGCCATTCCTCTTTAGAGGATTAAGAGCCGAGTGCCCCAGTCTGCTTTAGCAGACTTTTGCTGTGAGCCAGGGAGTTCACTCCCTGGTAGTTGTGGCCGAAGTTTGCAATTCATGAGCATTCTGGAGAATTTCCCGCATTGGCTGATCACCTTAACAGGGGTACATTCCCCTGCCTGCTGGCATTCAGTTTATGATGTTAGACGCTTTCCACAGCCTCTGCCTGGGGAGGATGTTTAATCCCGTGGCCCTGCATAACTGTGGCTCTGCGTGAACCAGGGTGCGGGCCAGCCGCGATGCAGCTTCATTTGGGGCCTTTGTGCCCCCACCACAAACGAGACAGTGAAGAAACGAGACAGTGAAGAAACGAGATTAGTGCAAAAACGCGATGCCTGATTTTGAGCTGACCTCAGTCACCACGCCAGCCGCCCTTAGCGTCGGTGGCCTAGTTGACTACATCAAAGCCGTGCTAGAAGATGACCCCACCCTGCGCCAGGTGTGGGTGGTGGGCGAAGTCTCTAGCGCCAACCCCCACGCCAAGGGGCTGTTTTTTACCCTCACCGACCCCGATACCGGGGCGGCGATCAACGCCGTGGCTTGGCGCAGTCAGCAGGCTAGGCTGACGACACTGCCCACGGTGGGCGAGCAGGTGATTGCCCTGGGCACCGTGAAGGTCTACCCCCAGCGCAGCAGCTACCAGCTAACGGTATGGCAGGTGCTGCCCAGCGGTGACGGCCTCAAGGCCCTGCGCTACCGCCAGCTGCGCCAGCGGCTGAGCGCTGAGGGGCTTTTCGACCCCGAGTTTAAGCGATCGCTGCCCGCCCTGCCCCAGACCATTGCCGTGGTATCGTCGCCCCAGGCGGCGGCGTGGGGAGACATTCAGCGATCGCTGCGCCACCACCACCCCGGCCTGCACGTTCTCTTTTCGCCCGCTACGGTGCAGGGCGACAGCGCCCCCGCATCGATCGCCACGGCGATTGATCGCGTCGCCGCCGATGGCCGCGCCGAGGTGCTGATTTTGGCGCGGGGCGGCGGGGCCAGCGAAGATTTGGAATGCTTTGACGACGAGCGGGTGGTGCGGGCGGTGGCCAACTGCCCAATCCCGGTGGTGACGGGCATTGGCCACCAGCGCGATGAATCGCTGGCGGATCTGGCGGCGGATCTGTGCGCCCATACGCCCACGGCGGCGGCGATCGCCGCCGTCCCCGCCCTGGCCGATTTGGTCGAGGCCCACCGCCAGCGGGCTGTTCACCTCAAAACCCTGGTGACCGAACACCTGCTCGATGCCCAGAGCGATGTGCAGCGCCTCGGTCAGCGGCTGCTGCAGGTGCGCCTCGACCAGCGGGTGCAGCAGCAGCTGATCTACCTCAAACAGCTCAAGCGACGGCTGGTGCAGGGGGCACAGGTAGAGCTACGGCAGGCGAGCGATCGCACCGCCGCCCTGCGCAGCCACCTGCTCACCCTTAACCCCGATACGGTGGTGAGGCGAGGCTATGCCCTCGTGCGAGACGAAGCCGACCAGCTCGTCACCCAGGCCAAAACCGTCTCCCCTGGCCAAACCCTACAGGTGCAGCTTGCCGAGGGCCACCTGACGGTTGTCGTCACCGAGGTTCACCCCCCGCCAGAATAATCGGGGTTAATTGATTGGGCAAACACCCAGGTTTGCCCCTACCCTCTCACCCATCCACTCCCTACCCACCCACCATGCCCAAAAAAGCCGCCGCCGAAGCCTGGAGCTACGAAACCACCGTCGCCACCGTCGAAGGCATCATCGCTGACCTCGAATCGGGTAGCCTGCCCCTAGCGGCGGTGCTGACCCAGTTTGAGCAGGCCGTGCAGGCGCTCACCCAGTGCGAGACCTACCTGCAAGAAAAGCAGCAGCAGGTCGATGTGCTGATCGAGACCTTGGCCGACGAGTGAGCGGCCAACCCCAACCGCAGCCCCCAACCTACACCAGATGATTGAGGTTAGGGTCTGCTAAAAAAAAGTTAGGGAATACTGAAGGTAGGTTTTCGACTATTCCTTAGACCACTGATTTTCCCTTGAACCTAGACCCTGCCATTGCCCCCACCCCGATCGTAGTTTCCCCTGAGACGACGGTGCTAGCGGCGATCGCGGCCATGCAGCCGATCGCCCGCTCATCGCGCTCGGGCGATCGCCAGCCAGCCTGGGAGTCTAGCGCCAACTGCGTGATCGTCGTAGATGGGAGGCAGGTGGTGGGCATTTTGACCGCCAGCGATGTGGTGCGGCTGACCGTGGCCCAACGGCCCCTGGAGTCGATCGCGATCGCTGAGGTGATGACTCAGCCCGTCGTGACCCTAGAAAAGACCCCCACGGCGACGGTGGCGGCGGCGATCGCCCGGCTGCGGCGGCACAGCATTCGCCATTTGCCCGTGGTCAATCACCAGGGAGAGCTGGTGGGGTTGGTCACCCAAGACAGTATCTTTGCCCTGATGGAGACTGGCTTCGCCCCTGGGGCAGAAACCGAGGCCGAACTGCCCCTAGCCCCTGTGCCCTTTGCTTGGGAAATGGAGTTGCAGGCATCTCAGCACTACCTGAGCGATATTCTCAACAACACCAAAGCCTGCATCTGTAGCTTTCGCCTGTATGCCAACGGCACCTCTGAGTACGACTACTATTCCCAGGGCAGCGAGTTAATCTATGGCTATTCTCCCCAGGCTTTCAAAGCCCAGGCCAAGCTGTGGGCATCGCGGGTGCTGCCCGAAGATTTAGAGACCGTGGTTTTGCCCGCCGCGCAGGCCGTTTATGCAGGCCAGACCCACATTGACTTAGAGTTTCGATTTCGCCACAGTGATGGGTCGCTGCGGTGGATCGCAGAAAGTGTTACGTCGCGCTGGGATCAGGCCCAGCGCTGCTGGATAATAACCACCGTGGCCGTCGATACCAGCGATCGCAAGCAGGCCGAAATCGCCCTGCAAGCCAGTGAAGCCCGCTTTCGGGCCGTGTTTGAGCAGGCGGCGGTGGGCATTAACCAGGCCGATGCCTCGGGGCGGTTTATTCAAGCCAACCAATATTTTTGCGATTTGTTGGGCTATACCGAGGCAGAGCTTCTGAGCCTGCGCTATCAAGACATTATTCACCCCGATGACCTAGCCCGAGATCGCCCCCTCCACGCTCGTCAGTTTCGAGGGGAGTTAGACTGTTTCACCGCAGAGCGGCGCTATCGTCATAAATCGGGCGAGTGGATCTGGACAGAGATGACCCTGTCAGTTGTTCGAAATGAAGCCGGGCAAATTTTGTCTGATCTGGCGGTGGCGGTCGGTATTCGCGATCGCAAGCAGGCCGAAATCGCCCTGCAAGCTAGCGAAGCCCGCTTTCGGGCCGTGTTTGAGCAGGCGGCGGTAGGCATTAACCAGGCCGATACCTCGGGGCGGTATATCCAGGCCAACCAGTATTTCTGTGACCTGTTGGGCTATACCCAGTCAGAACTCCTGACCTTCAGCTACCAAGACATTACCCACCCCGAGGATTTAGCCCGAACCCAGGCTCTCCAGGCTCGCCAGTTTCAGGGAGAGTTGGGGGCGTTTACGGCAGAACGGCGCTATCGCCATCGGTCTGGCGAGTGGATTTGGACGGAGCTGACCCGGTCGCTGATCCGCAATGAGGCGGGGCAGGTGTTTTCTGACCTGGCGATCGTGGTGGATATTCGCGATCGCAAACGGGCCGAGCTGGCCCTGCGGCAGAGTGAGGCCAAGAGTCGAGCCATTCTGGCTGTTTTGCCCGACCTGATGTTTCGCCTGGGGGCCGATGGCCGCTACCGAGAGGTGATCAATCCTTGCCCTGAGCTAGAACTTTTCTTTCAAGGCCGTGACCCAGTGGGAAAGCGCCTGGTAGATTTTGTCCCGGCAGACATCGCCACCCGCAAGCTGAGCGTGACGCGGCAAGTCTTAGCCACCGGGGCATTGCAATGCTATGAGCAGCAGTTCGAAACCCCCGCTGGCCGTCGCTACGAAGAGGTGCGGGTAGTCAAAAGCGGCGATGATGAAGTGCTGTACATGATTCGCGATATTAGCGATCGCAAGCAGGCCCAGGCCCAGATCATTCACAACTCCCTGCACGACCCGCTGACGGGGCTGCCCAACCGCACGCTGCTGAGCGATCGCCTCAACGCGGCCATTCACCGGGCCCAGCGTCACCCGCACTATCAGTACGCAGTGCTGTTTCTCGACCTCGACCGGTTCAAGGGCATTAACGACAGCCTGGGCCACGGCGTCGGCGACCAGCTGCTGATGGCGATCGCCCAAAAGCTGCGCACCCACATTCGCGCCGCCGATGTCGCGGCCCGGCTCGGGGGCGACGAATTTGTGCTGCTGTTAGAAGACATCGACGGCCCAGATAAGGCCGTGGCCGTGGCCGAGCGCATCTTAGCCGACTGCCAAACTCCCCTGATGCTTGAGGGCCACGAGGTGTTGACCGGGGTCAGCATTGGCATCGCCATCGGTGCTGAACGGTATACCGCAGCGGCGGAACTGATTCGCGATGCCGATATTGCCATGTATCGGGCCAAACATCGGCAGCGGGGCACCTATCAGTTTTTTGACCCGGCCATGCATACCCAGGTGCTCGCCCAGCATACCCTAGAGGTAGAGCTGTACCGGGCGATCGAGCAGAATGAGCTGACGGTCTACTACCAGCCCGTGATGGATCTCGAGCAGGATCGCCTGATGGGTTTTGAGGCCCTGGTGCGCTGGCCCCACCCCACCCAGGGGCTGCTCACCCCCGATGTATTTTTGCCCTGCGCTGAGGCCACGGGGTTAATTGTGTCGCTCGATCACTGGGTGCTGCGCCAGACCTGTCGACAGCTCAGCATTTGGCAGCAGCAGTTTCCCCACTGTGCCCCCTTGTGCATGGGCATAAATCTCTCGGCCCAAAATTTTGCCACCGTCTCTCTGCTAGAGGATATTGACGCCGTTTTGGCCGAGACGGGGATATCGGGGAACTGCCTCAACCTAGAAATCACTGAAAATATGCTGATTCAGGATATGGAAAAGGCCGCCTATCTGCTCACCCAGCTGGCCGATCGCGGCATTGGCATCAGCATTGATGACTTTGGCATGGGCTATTCTTCGCTGCAATATCTCCACCGCTTTCCCCTCACCCATCTCAAAATTGATCGCAGCTTTGTGCAGCACCTCGACAGCGACAGCCGCGACTACGCCATGGTGCAAATGATTTTGGGCCTGAGCCAGCAGCTGGGGCTATCGGCGATCGCCGAGGGCATCGAAACGCCGCAACAACTGCACCTAATTAGAGCAATGGGCTGCCAGTTTGCCCAGGGCTATCTGTTCTCAAAGCCCCTGCCCGCCGCTGAAATCGATACCTATCTAGGGTTTTCTGAGAAAGGCTGAGAGCCTTGTCGGCAGCGGTATTCAGGGCGAATCTGAAGTGATAGAGTGCCAGGAAAATCGCCCGTTAGGGCCAAAACCCTTGCACCTGATTGCCGATGTACCACCGTCCCAGCCCAGGCCAACTGAGTTTTGAAGTCTTCTATCTGCCCTTTGAAGGCAAACTCTCAGGAGAGAATCGCTGGGTAAAACTGGCAGAGTTGATTTCGTGGGAGGCGTTTAAATCGAGCTACGCGGAGCAGTTTAGCGATCGCCAGGGTGCCCCAGCGAAATCATTTTGACTGACATTGGGGGCGCTGATTATCAAAGAACTGCGTCCTCAGAAGGCTCGTGGTATTCGCCTCAGTGGGCCACCCTTGGGACGGCCCTAAGGCGGGGGCTAATGCCGAAGTCGACCGCCAAGCCCAAACGGACGCTAAGATTCGCAATGCAGCTGAAGGTAAGTTTGGCCAGGGCAAACGCCGCTGCTCCCTCGGGCGGGTCATGGCCAAGTTGGCCCATAGTACTGAAACCGCGATCGCCAATCTTGCGAGGCCCTATTAATCGCAGTGCCGCTACAGCGAGGCCGAACCGCTCTACCGCGACGACGGGCCTATGTCATTCTTTTCAGCAGTGACCTGACATTGGCGGCGACGGTGCTGGTGGACTATTACCGTTTGCGCTTTCAGATTGAATTCAATTTCCGCGATGCTAAGCAGTTCTGGGGACTCGAAGACTTTATGACCGTAAAACCCACCACGGTCACCAATGCCGCCAGTCTGGCCTTCTTTATGGTTAACCTCTCCCATTGTCTGCTCAAGTCGTTTCGCCTCAACCATCCCCAGGCCTCCATCCTCGACCTCAAGGCCTATGCTCGCGGCCATCGCTATGCCGCAGAAATCATCAATCTCCTTCCCCAAAAACCCAAACCCGGTTTCTGGTCCCAAGCCCTCAACCGCTTAACCAATCTGGGACGCATTCATCCTGCTCCTAGCCTGTCTAACTCTGCCTAATTTGGCGAAGGTATTGGAAAGGCCCCCGGAGTCGTCATAACTTCGCATCTTTACCTCGAACTCAGGTACCTATCAGCAGAAAGATGCAGCGGCAGCGGGTACAGGTTATCCTGGAGTCAATTTCGTATGTGTAGAGTTCGGAGATTTGTCTTATCGCTAAGAAACAAAAAGCCACTGTCAATCGCGACATTAGAGACCCTGAGGTTCTGCTGATCACTCAGACTGGCGAAAACCTGGGCGTTATCGACACCAGAGACGCCCTCAAGATGGCCAAAGAGAGCAAACTCGATCTGGTAGTCGTTTCCCCCAGTGAAGATGGCCCCCCAGTGGCTAAAATCATGGACTACGGCAAGCTCCAGTATCAGCAGAATAAGCGCCAGAAGCAGACCTCTCGCCCCTCCGTTAAAGAGGTCAAGTTCCGCCCCAACATTGGCGAATCTGACTACACCTTGCGGATCAACCGAGCAACTGAGTGGTTGAGCAAAGGGGATTCGGTTAAGTTTTTAGTGCGGCTGCGGGGGCGAGAGCACCAGCACCGCGATCGCGCCACCGATCTACTGAATCGGGTTGTAGACGACCTGAACGAAGCCGGTAAGGTGCAATCCTTTGACCATCGTGCCCTCACTCTGTTCCTGGCACCAGCGTAAACAATAAGAAGTAGGCACAAATAAAACAGGGGTCAGGCTACCCTGCCCCCTGTGTTGAAGGAATATCTCAATGTCTAAACCCAGTATTCCCAAATCGCCTACTCACGCAGCCCAGGAATAATCATATCCAGCAGCAGCGACACGGTGCCCCTGGTGCCCCCGGTGCCAATGCCTGACGGAAACACGCCGCGAATCAGGTGCCGGTCAGCCAGGGAGTCGGCCAGGTGGCTGTCGTCGTCTACCAGCAAAAGGCACATGGGGTGGCGGTGGGTTTAGGGCGGCAGCTTTGAGAGGTCTTGGGGCGCATCGCTCCAGGTATAGAGTATTGCTCGTTGCTTGCGATACAGACACGTCGGTCGAGCGATCACTCCTACAGCACAGTTCGCCGCCCCAGAAATTCCTCCGGCAATACCGTCGCCAGAGGCCGCTGTAACAACGCTGGGATCAAGCTATAGTGGGTCTTTACCGCCCTCAGGAGCGCTGCCCATGGCGACCAGCAGCACCGTCATTGAAATTCTGTCCGCCGAAGAGATGCGCCGCACCCTCAACCGGCTGGCCTCGGAGGTGGTGGAGCGGGGCGGCGATCTGAGTCGCCTGGTGCTGTTGGGGATTCACACGCGGGGGGTGCCCCTGGCCCACCTGCTGGCCCAGCAAATTCAGCGGCTGGAGGGGGTAGATCTGCCGGTGGGGGCGATCGACATCACCCTATACCGCGACGACCTCGATAAAATCAGCACTCGCACCCCGGCCCGCACCGAGATTCCCTTTGACATCAGCGATCGCACCGTTGTCCTAGTTGACGACGTGATCTTCAGTGGCCGCACCATTCGCGCCGCCCTCAACGCCGTGATCGACTACGGGCGGCCCAGCGCCATTCGTCTAGCGGTGCTGATCGACCGGGGCCACCGCGAGCTGCCCGTGCACCCCGACTACGTGGGCAAGATCCTGCCCACCGCCAAAGATGAGGCGGTGAAGGTGTTTTTGCAGGATGTAGACGGGCGCGACGGGGTGGAATTGCTCAAGGGGTGAGGGGGTGTTACGTCTGGTGTGCGATCGCCGCCACAGCGTCCCATTCTTACCTACGATGGAGAACGTCGATTTAGCTTAACTCCCTGTGACTGCACTGCCCGCCGTTCCTGAAACCCAGGCCCGCAAGGCCGACCACCTGCGCATTTGTTTAGAAGGGCAGGTGCAGTGTGCCCAGGCAACAACTGGGCTAGAGCGCTATCGGTTCACCCACTGCTGCCTGCCTGAGCTAGACCTGCAAGACATTGACCTGGGCACGACCTTTCTAGGCCATCGGCTGGGGGCACCGCTGCTAATCTCGTCGATGACCGGGGGCACCGACGAAGCCCACCAGATTAATCGTCGGCTAGCCACGGTGGCCCAGCGCTACGATCTAGCCATGGGCGTGGGTTCCCAGCGGGTGGGGGTAGAAAATCCTGACCTCATGGAGACATTTGCAGTCAGACCCCAAGCTCCCGGCATTTTGCTGTTGGCGAACCTGGGGGCGGTGCAGCTCAACTACGGTTATGGCCTCGATCAGTGCCGTCGGGTAGTCGATCAGCTAGGGGCTGACGCCCTAATTTTGCACCTCAACCCGCTCCAAGAGGCCGTGCAAACCGGCGGTGACACCAACTTTAAAGGGCTGTTGGAAAAGATTGCGCAGCTCTGCGCAGTGCTGCCCGTGCCCGTAATCGCCAAAGAGGTCGGCAACGGCATCTCAGCCCCAATGGTGCGGCGGCTAGTGGAGGCCGGGGTAGCCGCAGTGGATGTAGCCGGGGCCGGGGGCACCTCCTGGGCCAGGGTAGAAGGCGAGCGAGCAACGGATGCCCACCAGCGACGGCTGGGACAAACCTTTGGAGAATGGGGACTGCCGACGGCAGAATGTATTTTGCAGGCGCGAAAGACTGCGCCAGCTCTACCGCTGATTGCCTCCGGCGGGCTACGCCACGGGCTAGATATAGCCAAGACCCTGGCCCTAGGTGCTGACCTGGCAGGGCTGGCGATGCCGTTTTTGCGGGCGGCGAGCGAGTCAGAAGCAGCGGTGGCTGCCCTGGTTGAAGTGCTGATGGCAGAAATGAAAACAGTGCTGTTTTGTACAGGGCAACAGAATCTCGCTGGGCTGCGCCAGCTAGGGGTGCTGGAAAAGGTTGATTGAGATAACGGTAGTCATAAAACCTCATCTCGGTTCAGATCTAGATCTGCGGTTTTCCTAGCGGCAGAACTCTACTTCTAGACTTGGATAAGGTCTACGTACAGCCTAATAAAACAAGTACCAATAGTCGTCATCAATGCTGCTCCATAGCGGTTTTCGTTTTAGTGAGATAGATCCTGTCTAAGTTGCAGATCCCTCCAGTTTTTGGCTGTCTAAGTTCCACTCTATATCCCCCCTTGCTAAGGGGAGCAGAGGGAATCATCGCGATGTGCTTTTCTCAAGTAAAATCTGCTATAGAAAACTAAACATCTAGTTTAAGCTGTGCTCAGATAAAGTTACCTCAGCAACTGAGATGCCTTAGGGTATTGGCAAAAACTATGAAACTTATAGGAAAGTGAAGCTGTAAAACCACAGTATTGGGGAGGCAACAACCCATCGAAAACGATGACTTTGCGAACAATAAAGTTGATGTAATTTTGGCAGAATTACATTTATTATTGTGCCTACGGGCTGCAAAATTGAGCCTCAGACAAAACATCTGTTTATTTAAGCGTGTGGTGATTTTATCTCGCTCTGCAGCGATCGCTACAGCTGCTGCTACGGCCTTCATCGGAGCTGCGGCCTGCGTTGCCCCCGCCCCTGCCTCCAGCGTGCCGCCCCTCACCGGCACCGTTTGGGAATTGCAGCAAATTCAAATGAGTGACGGTGCTCTGCTAACGGCTAACCCACCCCAAAATTACACCGCCGAATTTGCCGAAGATGGCCAGGTGTTTGTCCAGGCCGACTGCAACCGCGCCATTGGAGAATTTACCGAATCTGCCGACAGCCAGCTCAGCGTGCGGCTGGGGCCAACTACCCTGGCCGCACGCCCCGAGGGCAGCATTGGCCCCCAGTTTTTGCAGGCCCTGAGCAATGCCAATCTCTACTTTTTCCAAGACGACGATTTATTTATTGATCTGGCCTTCGATAGCGGCACTATGCAGTTTTCGAGCACGCCTACTCCGCCCCTCTTTGGCACCGTCTGGCAGCTTCAGCAGATTCAGTTCAGCGACGGCACTCTGCTAGTGGCCGAGCCGCCCGAAAACTACACTGCCGAGTTTTCAGAAGATGGCACCCTGGTGGTGCGGGCCGACTGCAACCGGGGCCGGAGTGGGTTTTCGATCTCTGACGATCGCAGTCTAGAGGTTGAGCCAATCGCTACTACCCGAGCCGCTTGCCCAGAGGGGTCAATTGGCAATGAGTTCGTGCAGGCGCTTGGCAACGCTGGGATTTATTTCCTCCAGGGTGGCGACTTGTTCATAGACCTGACCTCTGACAGCGGCACCATGCAGTTTTCTGCCGATTAGAGTCTGCCGATTGGGCCCTGCCGAGGGGGCCTAGGCTAAAAAAAGACCGAGAGGGGTATCGCCTCTCGGTCTTTTTCACTGCAATGTATCTGGCCAATGCCTTAGGAATTGACGGCTACCGCTGGCAGCTCGAGGCAGTAGCCTGCGCCATAGACAGTTTTAATAAACTTTGGGTGTCGGGGGTCGGGTTCTAGCTTGGTGCGCAGGTGCCTCACGTGGACGCGAATAGTTTCGATATCGTCGTTGGGTTCGTAGCCCCAGACCTCTTGCAAGATCTGACTGGGGGAGACGGTCTGCCCGTGGCGCTGCAGCAGGCAGTGCAGCAGCTCAAACTCTAGGTGGGTGAGCTTGACGGTGCCGTCAAACCAAATTGCCTCATAGCGCTCTGGAATCAGGGTTAGGGGGCCGTAGTTAAGAATTTCGTTGTGTTTAGCAGCCTGGGGAATGCGGTCGGTGCGGCGCAGCAGGGCGCGCACGCGGGCCAGCATTTCGTCTAGCTCAAAGGGTTTAGTCAGATAGTCATCGGCCCCGGCGTTGAAGCCGTCGACCTTATCTTGGGTTTGTGACAGAGCCGTCAGCATGAGCACAGGGATATCGGCGGTACGGTGATCGCGCCGCAAACGCTGACATACGGTGAGACCGTCTACCTTGGGTAGCATCAGGTCGAGCATGATCAGGTCGGGAATTAGCTGAACGGCCAAGGCTTGGCCTCTAACACCGTCTCCAGCTTGATTTACGTCGTAGCCCGCCATCTCTAAGTTGACGGAAACAAGTTCCGCGATCGCCGGGTCATCATCAATGACGAGAATACGGGGCATTATCAACTAATCTCGACAACTTAACTCGAATCAACTATCTGATCTGAGCTGTAGCCTTGCAGAACAACCACTGGGGGCCAACCGCAGGCTGACCTCTCAACCCACACAAATAGCTTTATCAGAGGCTGTATCAGAACAATACAATTGCTAAACAAATTATAAGCATATTGGGCAACATGCCTAAATTTTCCTGCTTACTCTAGGCGAATTTTTGGCAAACAAACCTCACCCCAGTCTAGAAATGGAGTTCTGCCCCTGGGAAAACTATAGATTCCGATCTGGACTTGTTACCGTCGCAGCTGTCGGTTTTTAGCCCTGTTAGTGGTGCTAATCCTAAAAACGCCTGCCCCAACCTAGCCCTGGCGTCAGCAGGCCACGAATTGTGTGAGTAAGATTGTGCTGGTAGATTGTGCTGGTAGATTGTGTAAACAAGCTTAAGCAGCGCAGAAATCTGACAAACGGGGCACCGCAAGCCAGCTTTTCATCACCGCTGGCCACCACATTTGCCTGCTGCACCGTTCACTGAATTTTCTAAGCTTAAAACTCCCCAGGTAGGATTCGAACCTACGACCAATCGGTTAACAGCCGACCGCTCTACCACTGAGCTACTGAGGATTACGTGCGAAACCTATACTAGCTACAAGAGTGTAGTCTTGACAACCCTCCAGGCCATCTTTTTTCTGGCCCTTTTTCTGGAAGATGGCCCCGTCAGAGCGCGCCAGGCCCAAATTATGGCCCATTAAACGTAGTATTGACCATGGGTTTCCCAGAATGGGGGACAGTCGTGATACTATTGAAAGCTGTGTCGAAATTGTGGTAACCATGCCCAAGCTTAAGTCTCGTAAAGCTGCCGCTAAGCGCTTTCGTCGCAGTGGCAGCGGCAAAATTATGCGTCGCAAGGCGTTTAAGAACCACCTGCTACAGCACAAAAATGCTAAGCAGCGCTCCCGGCTATCTAAGGCCGTGGTGGTGTCTGAGGAAGACGCCCCTAATGTGGAACTGATGCTGCCCTATCTCTAGGGTCAGGGCAGTTCACCAAAGGCTCGATTTACATCTGATTTCCATAGTCCCAAGGGTTAAACAGTCATGGCACGTGTCAAGCGCGGCAACGTAGCACGCAAGCGCCGCAAAAAAATTCTCAAGTTGGCCAAGGGGTTTAGGGGTTCGCACTCTAAGCTGTTTCGCACTGCTAATCAACAGGTGATGAAGGCGCTGCGGTACGCCTATCGCGACCGCCGCAACCGGAAGCGCGATTTTCGTCGCCTGTGGATCACTCGCATCAATGCGGCATCTCGCATGCACGGTTTGAGCTATAGCAAGTTAATTAGCCAGCTCAAGCAGGCAGATATTGACCTCAACCGCAAAATGCTGGCCCAAATGGCGGTGCTCGACCCCGCTGGGTTTGCCAAGGTGGTCGAAGTCGCTAACCAGGCCTAGAGTATTTCAGCTAAATGTTTGTCCTAGATTTAACCGAGTTCATCCCAGCGGGCTGAACTCGCATCTTTGGAAGGGATATTTTTTAGCTGGGATGCTTTTAGAGTCTGCGGGCAGAACTGCGGCCGTAGTCTAAGCTCAGCGGCACTGCGGTTTGCCAGTGCTCTGGCAGCAATATGGTTCAACGGCACTATGGCCTGGAACTGGCTTGGGTTTGGTTTGGTTCTGGGGGCGCAGATGGTTGCGCTCCCAGCTTTTGCTGCTGATCTAGACACAATTCGCGATCGCGGGCACCTCGTGGTAGCAGTGCGCGAGGGCTGGCGACCCCTAAGCTTTCGCCAAAGCGATGGCACTCTGGCGGGGCTAGAAATTGACATTGCCCGAGGGCTGGCGGCAGAAATCTTCGCTGACCCTGGGGCGGTGGTGTTTGAGGTGGTGCCCAACCCTGATCGCCTGCCCGCCGTGCTAGATGATCGGGTCGATGTGGCGATCGCGGGGCTGACCCTTACCCCCGGAAGGCAGCGCCTGGTTACCTTTAGCCCGCCCTATTACCTAGACGGGGCTGGGGTGCTGGTGCGAGACCCCCGGTTTCGGAGCCTAAACGACCTACGGCAGCGGCGACTGGGATTGTTGCAGGGGTCGAGCACCGTGGCGGTGGTGCGCCACCTGCTGCCCCAGGTCATGCTCACGCCGCTGGCCAGCTACCAAGAGGCGCTTAGTCGCCTCAGCAGCGGCCAAATCGACGGCTTTGCCGGAGATGTAACCGTGCTGACAGGCTGGCAGCACGACCACAGCGGCTACTACCTAGTGCCCAGTCTGATGTCGACAGAGCCGCTGGCGATCGCGCTGCCTAAGGGCACCCAGTACACCGAACTACGCGCCCTGGTGAGTGAAACAGTCAACACCTGGCACCACAGCGGCTGGCTAGAGGAGCGGGCTACCTTCTGGGGGTTGCCCTAGCCATGGCAAGATAGGTTAGACCTGACGTGCGGAAAAAGATCGGATGGAAGACAGCAACCTGCTCCTTATATACCTGGGTATTCTGCTGACGTTGCTGAGCGCAGCCGCCTTTTTTGTGGTGCGCCAGGTGATCAAGACCCGCCGCATCGAAAGCACCCTGGGGCGACTGCAATCGCGGCTGACCAAAGAAAAGGGCACCGCCCAAGAATATTATGAGCTGGGCAGCCTGCTGCTCGACAAAAAGCTCTATACCCAGTCGGCCCTATACCTTCAGCAGGCCATTCGGCAGCTGGACGACGACGACACCGAAAACGCCGCCGTGGTCTATAACGCCCTGGGCTATGCCTACTTTGCCCAAGACCAGTACGACCTGGCCATTCGCAACTACAAAGAAGCGCTGAAAATCTCCCCCGAGTACGTCACCGCCCTCAACAACCTGGGCCACAGCTACGAGCGCAAACAGCTGATGCCCCAGGCCCTAGAGAACTACCAAGCCGCCCTGACCCTAGAGCCTAAAAACACTACCGCCCGCCGCCGCTTTGACTCGCTGAAAAAGCGGATGGCTCCAGCTGAGAAACCCTAGCCGTTGCGACCGGACATCACCTGACAGATGCAGCCATGGCCAAACCGGCTTTATGAAAACCCAGTTTTTAGGGTATATGGAAAGTAAGGGATCTTGCTAAGAAAGGATATTTCACCGCTGATCTATCTCTGATTGAGACCCGGTTGTTTTAAGGAGTGGTTTATGCGCTTCGATTCTAGTACCCCAATAACTCGCTTTTTCTCATTTCTAGTGACGGTGTCCGCCATCATAGCCTTTGGCTTTATTGCCTGGAAAGCCTTTGATGTCTGGAGTTCTGACCCAGCGGTCGAAGGCATTGAGCAGATCTTGCAGCCGCAGAAATAGCCCCAGAGGCTGGCCCTGGCCTGGTAGGATGTGGAGGTTCTTTGCCCCCCGTTAGTTTCCATGCCGGAGTTGCCTGGGCTGCCAGCGCTGCCCACCAGTGCCGATGCCGCCGTCTATCGCATTCTTGACGCCAACCTCGACCGGGCGCGGGAGGGGCTGCGCATCATTGAAGAATGGTGCCGATTTGGGCTGAATAACTCGGCCCAAACTGAGCAGCTCAAGCACCTGCGTCAAACCCTAGCCCAGTGGCACGCCCCGGAGCTGCGCCTCGCCCGCAATACCCCCGGCGACCCCGGCACCGCCCTCACTCACCCCCAGGAGGCCGAGCGCACCAGCGTTACAGCGGTTTTGCAGGCCAACTTTTGCCGGGTGCAGGAAGCGCTGCGGGCGCTAGAGGAGTACGGCAAGCTCTACCGGAATGAGCTGGCGGCGGGCAGTAAGGCCATGCGCTACCAGATCTATACCCTGGAGAGCGAGATTTTGGGCGGGCACCGGCAGCAGCGGCTGAGCCAGGGGTTGACCTATCTGGTGACTTCTCCCAGCGATCGCCTCTTGCCCATCGTCGAGGCGGCGCTCCAGGGCGGCATTGCCCTGGTGCAGTACCGCGATAAGCAGACCAATGACTGCCTGCGGCTAGAGCTAGCCCAGCAGCTCAAGGAGCTCTGCCACCGCCACGGGGCGCTGTTTTTGGTCAATGATCGCGTTGATCTTGCCCTGGCTGTCGAGGCCGACGGCGTCCATCTGGGCCAAACCGACCTGCCAATTTCGACGGCCCGGCAGCTGCTCGGCAGCCAGCGGATTATTGGCCGCTCGACCACTAACCCCGATGAAATGCAGCGGGCGATCGCCGAGGGGGCCGACTACATTGGCGTTGGCCCGGTCTACGCCACCCCCACCAAGCCCAACAAGGCCGCCGCTGGCCTCGACTACGTGCGCTACGCCGCCGAGCACGCCACGGTGCCCTGGTATGCGATCGGCGGCATCAACACCGAAAACCTGGCCGAAGTATTGCAGGCCGGAGCCGAGCGGGTCGCCGTCGTTCGATCCATCATTGAGGCTGAGAACCCGACTCTGATTGCCCAGTACTTTGCGGCCCAAACCAACCACCGCCAGAGGTTTCATGGCGTAGCGGTGGCTGGGTAAACACCGATTGGGGATTTTTATGATTGGCGATTTTGAGGCGATTTTGAATTGATGCACCCCATGCAAGACCCGACGCAAGACCCGACGCAAGATTCGACTACAGACAGGTTTTATGTTTTAGTCAACGGCGAATCTCGACCCTGCACAGCAGAGACTTTACTACCTGCTTATTTAGCAGTCCTCGGCCTCAATCCTCGCCTGGTGGCGGTGGAGTACAACGGCGAAATTCTCCATCGGCAGCTGTGGGAAACTACCCATCTGCGCCCCGACGACAGGCTAGAGATTGTCACCATCGTGGGTGGTGGTTAAGGCCTGTAGGTACGGGTTTCCGACGCTGGTTGGGGCTAATTTAACCGGGCGGCGTCAGCACTTCGCGTTACATTAAAGACATAAAGCACTCCACGTTAGCACTGCGGTTTTACTCGATGGTTAAACAACTCTTTCAACGCCTTAAGCCGTTTCTCAAGCCCCTCATGGCTCTGGTATTGGCTGTAGTTTTGGTGTTTGGCCCCGCCAGCGGAGCCTGGGCCGCCGCGGGCGGGCGCATGGGGGGCGGTAGCTTTCGGGCACCCGCACCGCGCATGAGCCCCAGCCCTCGCACCTACGCCCCCGGCGGCGGCGGCGGCTACTACCCTGGCGGCGGCTTTGGTATGCCCTTTCTGTTCCCGTTTATTGGCATTGGGGGCGGGTTTGGCGGGTTGTTTACCCTGCTGATTTTTATTGCGATCGCCAACGTGGTGGTGCGCGGCCTGCGGGGGGCCACCTCCGACGATGACTACGCAACCCCCATGGGCGGCAGCAACCCATCCGTGGCCGTGGCCAAACTTCAGGTGGGGCTGCTAGCCGAGGCCCGTGAACTACAGGACGACCTCAATCGCCTGGCCACCACCGCCGACACCGGCACCTCCCAGGGGTTGGCTAAGCTGCTGCAAGAGACCACCCTATCGCTGCTGCGCCACCCCGACTACTGGGCCTACGCCGCCAGCGAAGACAAGCAAACCCGCCTGCTCAGCGCCGAGCAAGAGTTTAACCGCTACACCCTCTCGGCCCGCAGCCGCTTCAGCGAAGAGACCATCTCTAACGTCAACAGCCAGATCACCCAGGCGGCACCCAAGGCCGCGCTCCCCGGCGATACTGACCAGGCCCCTGGCGAATATATTTTGGCCACGGTGGTGGTGGCCACCCAGGGCAAGCTCGACCTACCCAATGTCTCTTCAACGGCTGACCTACGGCAGGCTCTCAGCCAAATTGGCGCGGTCTCTAGCGAAAACCTGCTGGCAGTAGAGGTGCTGTGGACGCCCCAGCAGTCTGGGGAAACCCTAAGTTCTGATGAGCTAGTGGCTGCCTATCCTGAACTGAAACTGATCTAAGCCTCGGCCTAGCCCAGCCCCTTCTCATACGCCTTCCAAAACTTACGTCTTCCAGAACTGTGGAGGGCGTATTTTTTTTGCAGCTTAAGAGTATCCCAACTCAAGTATCCCAACTCAAATATCCCAACGAACGGCCCTACTCCCCGAGCCAAACTCCTGAGGACTTGTGTGCAAAGGTGTCCTAAGGAGAAGGACTGTTGCAATAGCCGAGGCAGTCTGCGGAATTCAGCGACAATAGCACTAGCGCTGGGTCTCTTATCAGCCTCAACCCCGACCCAGTCTAACCCCCCCTAAACCCCTTGGGAATACGGCCATGGCATCGATGCATCGCCCGGTCTGAACCCTTGATTTAGATGATGTTTACCAATATCTCGACAGCGACCCCCAAGGGTTAACCGAGCTGGAAGCCCAGCGGCGGCTAGAGCGCTACGGCCCCAATGAACTGCCTGAACCCGCCCACCGACCGCTGTGGCTGCGCTTTACCGACCAGCTCACTCACTTTATGGCGCTGCTGCTGTGGGTGGCGGGCATTTTGGCTTTTGTCTCCCAAACCCCAGCCCTGGGCTGGGCGATCTGGGCGGTGATTTGGATTAACGCCGTGTTTAGCTTCTCCCAGGAGTTTAGGGCCGAGCAGGCGCTGGCGGCATTAAAGAACGTGCTGCCGGCCCAGGTGCGCGTGTTTCGCCAGGGTAAGCTGGTGCAAATTCCAGCCCGAGATTTGGTGCGGGGGGATGTGATGCAGCTAGAGGATGGCGATCGCATCTCCGCCGATGCCCGCTTGGTCAGTGAAGACCTGCAACAGCGCTACTCGCGCCAGCGGGAAATACCCTTTGACTCGCGGCGGCGGATGATGACCGTGGTGCTCGATTGGCAAGCTGATCTCTGGCCCGACACCTTTCCCCAGGCTACCCAGGTGGCCTTTACTAAGGGCGCGCCCCTAGAGGTGGTGCGCCACTGCCAGAGCATTTTACGCAACGGCACCGCAGGCAAACTGGGCCATGACGACTGGGAACAGGTGGTGGCGGCCAACGACAGCTTTGCCCGCCAGGGGTTTCGGGTACTGGGGCTGGCGGCCCGCCCCGGTGGAGACGAGCTGCGGGATATGAAAGCTCAGGATTTGGAGCAGGGGCTAACCTTCGTGGGTCTGGTGGCACTGGGCGGGCATTCGCGTCACCATGGTGACCAGCGACTACGGGCTGACCGCCGAGGCGATCGCTCAGCAGATCGGCCTCTTAGACGACAGCCATCCCAGCCACGAGCCAGTGCGGGTGATTACCGGTGAAACCCTAGGCCACCTCTCCGACGCTCAGCTCCAGCAGATGGTGAAGTACCGCTCGCGGCTGGTATTTGCCCGCATGTCGCCCGAGCACAAACTGCGGCTGGTGGAAGCCTACAAGGCCACCGGGGCGGTGGTGGTGGTGACCGGCGACGGCGTCAACGATGCCCCGGCCCTGCGATCGGCCCACATTGGCATTGCCATGGGCCTCAACGGCACCAACGTGGCCCGCGAGGCCGCCGACATTGTGCTCACCGACGACAACTTCGCCACCATCATCAGCGCTATTGAAGAAGGTCGCACCATTTATCAAAATATTCGCAAGTTCATCACCTACATCCCAGCAATTATAAATTCGAGAATAGTTAGGATGTATTACCCGTGGTTGCTGGTGTCGACTCGTCGAGCATGAAGTCAATCAGATGTTGCCAGGAGTCAAAGAGCAGGTACTTGGTTCAGCAATTGTAAATTCAGAATTTGACAGTTTTCCAGCCCCACCGCGAGGATAGAACAACCGGATGGAGGCGATGCCATGGAAGAGCAACGGCTGAGTTTTGCGCTCATGCTGAGCTACCTGAATCGAGTGCTGGAGGGGGTTGAGGATCCCCGTCAGCCGAGTAATGCTCGACGCTATCACCTCTGGGATCTGGTGTTGGGGGCCTTTTCGGTGTTTTACCTGCAATGCCCGTCCTTTTTGGAGCATCAGCGGCAGATGCAGAGCCGCCACGGGCACAACAATGCCCAACGGTTGTTCGGCGTGATGACGATACCGACGCCGAATCAGATTAAGAACGTGGTGGATGGGGTGAGTGCCGCGCTGTTGTTTCCAGTCTTTCGCTGGGTCTGCCAAGCCCTATCGGCGCAGGGATTTCTAAAGGCGTACGAGGTGCTGGGTGGGCAGATCTTGGTGGGGCTCGATGGCACGGAATACTTTTCTTCAGCCTCGATTCACTGCGCTCAATGTTCCCACCGCACCCACAAGAGCGGCGACGTCAGCTATCACCACGATGTGATTTTGCCCGTCATCGTCGCGCCAGGGCAGGAGCAGGTGATTTCCCTGATGCCCGAGTTCATTCGCCCGGCCATAGCGCAGGGTAATCGCATCTAAATTGGCTAATTGCGATACAGACAAATTGCACACTTTCTGACAGGAGCGCAGATTCACTGGTTTTAGGCGATGATTATGACTGGTCTCATGCCGAGACTGATTCCTGGGCCATTTAAAAGGCCATTAATGAAGCGTAGAACACTGTTTTTCTCGACACTCTGTGAGTTTAAGACTGATTTTCTCTAAATTTGAGCATTTTCGACCTCTCGTTTCATATGCATTTGACTGTGTCTGCTAGCGTTTATACGAAATAAGATGCGATTACCCTGGGCCATAGCGCTCGATGGCCACAAAGCCATCGGCCCCAGCCAGCACCACTAGGATGACTATCGTCACAATAGACGCCAGGCTGTGGTGTTGGGTTCTGTCCACGCGGGGATCCCGGAGATGCTGAAAATGCTGGAGGACGCTCCGTCTTAAAATCTTAGTTTCTCGGGTCTGCTGAGGACTCAGCACTCGTTGACCAAAGCCTTGAGCCATGGTGACTCTCCACGCGGATGAGGGGGACAGTTTCCCATTAACCCCGATGAACGGCGCTCCCGATGTCTCAAGGACAACTAAACGCTCAACCTCTATCTCTCGCATTCTGTCAAGTACAATTTATACCAAATTAGATGCGATTACCCTGGCCCACGTTTCCCAAACAGTTTGGCTGTATCGAAGATGCCAGGGCCTTTTGCCAACACTTTTTTGCCTGGTATAACCAGGTGCATCATCATGGGGGCATTGGTCTATTGACACCTGCAATGATGCATTCAGGCCAAGCTGACGTCGTCACTCAGCAACGACAAGCTGTCTTAACCACGGCTTATCTTGCCCATCCTGAGCGCATTGTCCATCATCCGCCCAGTCCACCCGTTGTGCCCACTGCCGTTTGGATCAATCCACCGATGGCTGCTCCTAACAGCCAGGCGGTTCCACACTAATCTCTTTTTAGTTTCTGTCTCATTTTTGTTGACACATTCCGACCGGCTTGAGCGCAATGGCCATCACTATATTTGGGGGGTATGAAATGTCGGTTTCTATCATCATTCCTACCTGGAACGAAGCGACCTGCCTGGGCCGCACCCTGGGTCTGTTGCAGAGTCTCAACCCGCCCCCCTGCGAGATTTTGCTAGTGGATGGGGGCAGCAGCGATCGCACCGTCACCATCGCCCACGCCTACGCCGACCGGCTGCCTCTCACGGTGATCCACGCCCCGGCCCCAGGCCGCTCGGTGCAAATGAACCTGGGGGCTACCGCCGCCAAGGGCGATGCCCTGTGCTTTCTCCATGCCGATACCCTGGTGCCCGACGACCTGGTGCCTCTGGTGCAGAGCACCCTGGCCCACCCAGACATCGCCTGTGGGGGGTTTGTGTCGCTCATGACTGGCCCCCACGCCACTCGCTGGGCAATCTCGCTACACAACGCCCTCAAAACCTACTATGCGCCGCTGCTGTTTCGGCCCCACCTGTTCTTCGCGCGGGGGCTGCGGCTGCTGTTTGGCGACCAGGCGATGTTTTGCCGCCGCGCCGACTTTCTCGCCTGCGGCGGCTTCGACCCCGCCCTGCCAATTATGGAAGAAGCCGATCTCTGCCTCAAGCTTTGCCGCCGAGGCCGCATTCGCCAGCTCAACCGCGTGGTGCAGTCTTCCGATCGCCGGGTTGCCGCCTGGGGAGCTTTAAAGGCCAACGCCATTTATCTAATGATTGGCCTTCTCTGGGGGCTGGGGGTGCCCGCCACTACGCTAAAGCAGTTTTATGAAGAGGTGAGATGATTGCGTTACTCGGTGGGCTGCTGGTTTAGCCCCCAATCGTAGGGCAGGTACTCTAGCTTGGTAAGCGCTGACAGCGGCGGGGTAGGGGCCAGATACGAGCCGATATAGTCGGGCACCGAAGCCGCCACCCGCAAAAAGTCTTCGCCGTACCACTTAAAAATCTTGCTGCAATAGAGCACCCCGGCTCCGGCGTCGTAGCGCACCTTGTCAGGGTTATGAATGAAGCGGTGGGCATCGGTTTCGAGCTGGGCCTCAACGATGTCGGGCCAGTAGGCCTCATTGCGCAGAATAGGGCACCCCCCTGCGGCACACACCAGGGCAAAGTGAATGCGCGGCTCTTTGAACTGGGGCCGCAGGGTGCCGTGCTCAATGCCGTCGAGGCTGGTAGGTTTGCCGTCGAGTTGGTAGAGCGATCGGCTAAAGAAGCGGTTAAAGCTCAGCCAGTTGGGCAGCCCCAGCACCTTTGGTAAAACCGAGTCGATGGGGTACTGCTTGAGCACCTGCTGAATGGTGAGACCGTTGTAGAGGTTGATCAGCAGAGCCAGAGATTCTTCAGTGGTGAGGCCGTCTAGGCGGTTGGGCAGAGAACCCAACCATGCCCCTAGGGCGGAGCTATCTGACTGCTGCCAGCGGGCGTAGTCGACTCGGCCCTGGTCGTCAACATAGGTCTGAAGCAGGGTATTCCAGGGGGTAAAATCCAGCATGGCCGATCTCCTGTGCCGGTTGTGTATGTCTCTGATGCTAACGCCGATGAATCTAGGACGAGCCGCAGCCTGGTGGGTGGTCTACCGCTGGGTGCAGCGGTCATTTCCGGGGGTGCCCACCGTGACAACCCAAGGTCTGGCAGCTTGGTTAAGCCAGGGCGAAGCGTATAGCCCTATGGGGCCTCCCCCTATTCTGCCTATTGTGATCGATGTGCGGCGAGACTACGAGTTTGCGGTGAGCCACCTGCCCCAGGCCCACCACGCGCCAAATTTAGATGCGGTGCTGGCCCTGGGGTTAGCCCCCCAGCAGCCGATTGTGGTCTACTGCTCGGTGGGCTACCGCTCGGCCCGGCTGGTGGCTCAGCTGCAAGCGGCGGGGTACAGCGAGGTCTACAATCTGGCGGGGTCGATCTTTCAGTGGGCAAATGAAGGAAGGGTGTTGGTGAGCCAAGGGCAGCCCGTTGCCGCCGTGCATCCGTTCAACCCAATTTGGGGCCTGCTGCTCAAACCAGAGCTTTCCAGCCTGCCTGAAGAATGAACTATTCAGAGGCTATGGGGCAGCGTTGGCCAAAATTTGCTCCCACTGGGGCAGGTCTTCGGGTCGGTCTATGTCTGTCAGCGGGGCCAGCAGCTCTACAGCTAGCCCCTGGGAAGTGGCTATCGCTCGGGTTTGGGCTAGCACTTGGTCTGTGCCCCAGGCGATCGCTTCAAATAGGGCGGGCTGCGGCTGGCGCAGGCCAATCAGGTAGTAGCCGCCGTCGGTGGCGGGGCCGAGCACCACATCGGCGCTTTGCAAGGCCCTGAGGGCGGCGGCTAGGTGGGCAGTGCCCAGGGCCGGGCAGTCGCTGCCAATGGCGATCGCCCCCACCCTGCCCGCCGCAAAATTTTGCTCAAAAGCAGCCATTAGTCTGGCTCCCAGATCGCCCTCGCCCTGGGGATAGTAGGTGATGCGATCGCCTAGCCAGCCCTGCATTTGGGCCTCGTTGCCCCCGGCAAAGTGGACTTCTATTGCCAGCGGGAGCTGCTGAGCGGCAGCGGTGACCTGCCCCAGCACATGCTCGGTCATAGCCCGCTGTAGGGCGGCGGCCCCCGCTGGCCCCAGGTGAGGAATCAGCCGGGTCTTGGTGCGCCCCGGCTCGGGGTAGCGGGTAAACAGCAGCAGCCCAAAAGCCCCTGGGGGTTGAGAGTCAGCAAGATCTATCATGGTGGATGGGAAATGTCTCAACTGGACTGGCTGACACCAAATTCGAACCGCATCACCCCGGTTCCCACAAGGTCAAACCGTAGGGGCGTTGGCGCAGCCGTAGGGACAAATTGCATTCGCCCGGTTTAACCGGGGACAACCAAACCGGATTTAGTATAAGACTACAGAAGCGATCCACAAAAAAAGGCGCGGCCTAGGCCGCGCCTAACTGCATCAGTTTTGCCCGGTCAAGGTCAGCAAGGGGCCACCCGGAGGGCAGAACCGGGTAGATGCATTACTGGGTTGGCAGGTTGCCAGGGCGCACCGAAATAGTCTGCTCACGGCCATCGCGCCGCAGGGTCAGCGACAGATTTTGCCCGACCGACGAACGCTCCACGGCCTGCTGCACCGCCGCGCTCTCGGTCACCGGCTGGCCTTCTATGGCCAAGATGATATCACCATCTCGCAGGCCACCCTGGGCCGCTGGGGAGTTGGGCATGACTCGGCCAATCAGCACGCCCGATTCTGCTTCTACAGAGAAGGGGCGGTTGGGGTCGCTGTTGATATTTTGCTTCAGCTCCGGCGTTAGGTTCACCATTTGAATGCCCAGATAGGCATGCTCAACTCGGCCAGTTTCGATCAGCTGGCTGCTGATGCGCTGCACGGTGTTGATGGGAATGGCGAAGCCAATGCCCTGGGCGCCCTGGATGATGGCGGTGTTGACGCCAATAACCTCGCCGCTGAGGTTGAGCAGCGGCCCGCCAGAGTTGCCGGGGTTAATGGCGGCGTCGGTTTGAATGAAATCGACCCGCTTGTCGGGTATGCCCACATCGCGGCTAGAGCGGCCGGTGGCGCTGACAATACCGGCGGTCACGGTGCTGTCGAGGCCGAGGGGGTTGCCAATGGCGATCGCCCATTCGCCCGGCTGAATTTGGTCAGAGTTGCTCAGGGCAACGGTGGGTAGATCGCTGGCCTCAATTTTGATCACGGCCACATCGGTGACCTCATCGGCCCCCATCACCCGGCCCGTAAAGCTGCGCCCATCCTTGAGGGTGACCTGCACCTCGTCGGCCCCGGCGACCACGTGGGCGTTAGTGATGATCTGGCCGTCGGCGGAGGTGATAAACCCTGAACCAACCCCCCGCTGCACCTGCTCACCCCGAGAGTTGGGCTGGTTGTTGCCAAAGAACTGGCGCAGGCGAGGATCTTGAAACATGGGCGGCACGTTGCTCTGCACGGTGCGGGCGGCATCGATGCGCACCACCGCAGGCCCAACCTGCCTGACAATATCGGCAATCGCGTTGGGGTTAGAAACCGAGGGGGCGATGGCCAGGGGAGTGCCGCTGCCCTGGGGCTGAGGGTCATTGTTTTGGGCCGGGCGATTCTGGGCCGAGCCATCTTGACGGCCCAAAAACCCGTTGTCCCACAAGGCATCGGTGACGGGGGCGTTGGTCGAGGGCTGCACCAGGGCGTTGAGGGCCTGGCTTCCGGCAGTGGCGATGCCTGCCCCTAGCACAACCAGCGCAAACGACTTGACTACAGGCCGAAAACTGCGCCCAGAACCGCGACCCGACTCATCCTTATCCATTTTTGTTTCCTTTTTGGCTCTCGCATAATAACTATGACTATAAAGCCATGGTATTGCGGTGCCATGGCGGGGCCGTGGCGAAGCTGTGACACTTTACCCCCGAGCCCTGTGCCAGATCACCCTGTGCCAGATCACCCCGTACCAGATCAGGCATGAGGCGATTCCAGGCTTTGGGTTTTGCTTTATACCGGATACCCTGTACCCGATACCCTGAGTCTGACGCTTCGTACCTCCCAGCGCAGCCCTAGTATTTAATGCGATCGCGATCTTGATCTTTATGGGGAGCGGCGTTCTTCGCCACAAAGTCGATGATTTTGCCTGCCACATCCATGCCGGTGGCGTTTTCGATGCCCTCTAGCCCCGGCGACGAGTTGACCTCCATCACCACCGGGCCGTGGTTAGAGCGCAGCAGATCAACCCCCGCCACCCGCAGCCCCATGGCCTTAGCGGCGCGAATGGCGGTGCTGCGCTCTTCGGGGGTGAGGCGCACATTGGTGGCCGATCCGCCCCGGTGCAGGTTAGAGCGAAACTCGCCGGGGGCACCCTGGCGCTTCATGGCGGCGACCACCTTGTCGCCCACCACAAAGCAGCGAATATCCATGCCGCCCGCCTCTTTGATAAACTCCTGCACCAAAATGTTGGCGTCGAGGCCGCGAAAGGCTTCGATCACCGACTTGGCTGCCTGCTGGGTTTCGGCCAGCACCACGCCAATGCCCTGGGTGCCTTCGAGCAGCTTAATCACCAGGGGGGCACCGCCGACAATATCGACCAGCCCGTCAATGTCTTTGGTGGAGTGGGCAAAGCCCGTCACTGGCAGGCCAATGCCCCGGCGGGCCATGATCTGGAGCGACCTGAGCTTGTCGCGCGACCTGGAAATCGCCATTGAGGTATTGGCCGTAAACACCCCCATGATCTCAAACTGGCGCACCACCGCCGTACCGTAGAACGTGTTAGACGCCCCAATGCGGGGGATCACCGCATCAATATCCACCAGGGGCTGGCTCTGGTACATCACCTTGGGCTGGTGGGAGGTGATATTCATGTAGCAGCGCAGGTGATCGATCACCTCCACCTCGTGGCCACAGGCCTCCCCCGACTCTTTTAGACGCCGGGTCGAGTACAGGGTCGCATCCCTAGATAAAATCGCGATTTTCATGGCGGGCAGTGCTTAGGGGTGATCAGAGGCCAAAGGGTGCGGGGCAGGAAGGGGCTGTAGGTACGAACGTCCCGGATTGACCAGGTAGCGGCGGCGCACCGCCTGTCGCCCCAGCAGCATTCTAAAGCCCATTTCATCGCGGTTGGTCAGGGTGAGCTCAATGGCCCACAGGCTGTTGCCCACCTGCACCGAGGTTTCAATCACCGGGCGCAGTTCTGACTGGCCGCCAGAGTTACGGACGATGCGATCGTCTAGCAGAGGGGCCTCAGCGGCAACGATGTAATCGTCATTGCGCTGCATTGGGTGAGCCTGAAACCGCACCATGGCCAGGCCGTGGCGCTCAAATCGCTCCACACTAAAGGCGTGCAGGGTTGAGGATCTAGCGCCGGTATCTACCTTAGCTTTGATGCTGTGAACCCCCAGCCCCGGCAGGGCAACCCATTCTCGCCAGCCAATCACTGTCGCCGTCTCAGCACCAAAACTCATACCACCCCAGGCCCGCACACCTCTGAGAGCATAACAGGACAGCGCCCGGTTTTATCCTACGGGGAAAGGGGGGCAGTGGGTTGCTCTTCTGGGGCATTTTCTGGGGTATTTTCTGGGGCAGCCCCTGCGCGTTCTAGGGCTGAGGCATTGACCAGACTGAGGGGGTAGGGAGCATTCTTTAGGGCGGTGGCAAAGGCGGCACTCAGCGCTGGCTCAAACCGCTGGTCACCCTCTAGGGTGAGCTTAAAGTAGGCCAAGCTTAAGACCTGCATGTAGCTCCACACCACCTCTGGGCGCAGCCCAATAATCTCAGGGGGAATGGGCACTGGCTGGTCGCCCGTTGCCACATCGCCAATGGTCGAGAAGTGGGTGCCCCGGTCGATCATAAGCAGATAGCGCGCCGGGGCCGTCAGCCAGGTAAAGGGCTGAAGCTGCTCTGGAAAAGCCGGGGCGATGGTGTCGGCGGTGCCAGCTACCATCATTGTCGGCACCGCAATGTGCCCATAGCCGGTTTCGCCAAACAGAGCGCTGCCGATCGGGTTGATGACAAAAATTGACCCTACCCGAGGGTCGACCAGGCTGGCGCCGGGGTTGCTCACGCTGGCCGCCTGACACTGCAACAGCAGCGATGGGTTAAAGGAAAGGGTGCTCGGTGGGCAGACTTCAGCCAGCCCCTCAGAGTCAAAGGTGGCTCCGGCCAGGGCCAGAGCCGTGTAGCCCCCAAAGGATTGGCCGATTACCCCGACCCGGCTGAGGTTGAGCTGTCCTCGAATGGGGGAAGGGCTGGTGTTTAGGTTAGCTAGGGCATTGAGCGTCAGAGATACTTCCCGAGGCCGCCGCAGAAACTCTGCGTCTTGCACCACCGTGCTCGACAGCCCCGTCAGCAGGGCAGAGAGCTGTTGGTCATTGCTGCCGGTGTGCTCTAGGGCGGCCACCGCGATGCCAGCCTCAGCTAAGTATTCGGCCAGGTAGGTATAGCTGGCGCTGGTGCCCCCCAGCCCGTGGGAGATCACCACCAGGGGAAAGCCCTGGGGCGGCCTGCCCCGTCGCCGGGGCAGCACCTCGGGTAGGTAGAGCTGCACTGAGCGAGGCACCCCCGGCACCACCACCGCAATGCGACCGACGCTGTACTGGCGCTCGCTCTGCACCAGTTGCAGCAGTGATTCAGCATCGACGGGGTTGGCGGCGGCATCGGCCTGGGCGATCGCCCGCACCTCGGCAAAGGCCGCCTCTGACTGCAAAATCGCCTGGTTGATCTCCTGGGCGATCGCCAGCCCCTCGGCCAGGTCAACCCGCATCACCCCGGTGGGGTAGGCTTTGAGCACGTTCACCAGGGTAAAGCCGGCATTGGGGTCGGCGGCAGCTAAAATCAGCGCCGCCCGCAGCGCCTGCACGTTGGCCTGGCGTACGGGGGTTTGCACCACCCGGCCAATCTGCTCTAGCAGCAGCACCCCCTGCTCGGTGTAGAGAAACTGGGCCACCGCCACCGGGCTGATAGTGGCCGGGGTGCTGAGCACGCCTTGAAATTGCTCTAGCTGGCTGCCAGAGATCTGAAGCTGCTGGCTATAGATCTTGAGCTGGGGGGTGAGTTCGCCGGTGGTGGCAAACCGCTCTAGATCGGCAATGGGTATAGACCGCTGAAAAATACCAAAGGAGACAATCAGCTCTTCGGCGCTATGGCCCGGAGCCGCTGCGACCACGGCCCCCAGGATTCCCAAGGTCAAAGCAGCGCTGCGCCGCAGCCATAGCCGGGTGGTCTGCATCGGAGAGATCATGGGGGGGCCGGGTCGTTAGGGGTCACAGCGGTAGGTAGGGCACTAGGGGGCAGCGGGGTGCTTTAAAAGGTGGTCGAGCAACCCTTCACAGGCATCTTGCAGCAGGCTGATCACGTAGTTAAACCCCTCTACGCCACCGTAGTAGGGGTCGGGCACCTCTTGGTCGGAGTGGCTGCGACAAAAGTCGCACATCAGGCGCACTTTCTGGCGCAGTTGATCTTGGTGCTGACCGACGGGGGCAAGGGCCACAATGTCGCGATAGTTCTCGCGATCCATTGCCAAAATATAGTCGAAGCGGTCGAAGTCAGCCGGGTCAAACTGGCGCGCCCGCCCCACTAGCTCGATGCCCTGGGCCTTGGCGGCCTGGGCCATGCGGCGGTCGGGGGGGCTGCCCACGTGGTAGCTGGCGGTGCCCGCCGAGTCACACACCACCTGATCGCTGAGCTGCCGCTGCTCAATCAAATGGTTCATGATGTTTTCAGCCGAGGGCGAGCGACAGATGTTGCCCAGGCACACAAACAAAAGCCGGGTGGTCATAACACCGTGGGCCTACATGCCGGGCAGGTTGAGGCCGCCGGTGAGCACTTCCATGCGATCGCGCATGGTGTCCGTCGATTTTTCGTAGGCGTCTTTCATGGCAGCGGTGACTAGGTCGGAGAGCACCTCGGCCCCTTCGTTGATGGCATCGGGGGAGATCACCACGTGCTTGGGTTCCTGGTTGCCGCTCATGGTGACTTTCACCAGGCCGCCGCCCGACTCTCCCTCAATCTCCATTTGCTCCAGCTCTTCTTGCAGCTGCTTGGCCCCCTCTTGAATCTGCTGGGCTTTCTTGAAGGCCTCGGTCAGCTCCTTCATTTTGCCTAACCCAAACCCAAATCCTTGACCTTGTGACATGGAGTATCTCTCGAACGTACAGCGTGCTGGCGGCGTCCATCGGTCAGTGCCAATCAGCTATATGATTCTAGCGCCCAAGGGCAAAATCTAACGCCCATCTCAATAACACCTGATTAGCAAACACCTGATTGGTAACACCTGATTGGTAACACCTGAGTAGGGTTATCTACCCTTGGCCGGGAGCTAGCCCAAACATTAGGCTTTTGGATATAGATAACTTCGGGCTGCCCGCTGGGGTATGGCGAGGTTGCTCACGGGAGGTGGAATTGTAGAACATGGGATTTTTTGATTCAGAACTCGTCCAGCAAGAGGCTCAAAAACTGTTTCAGGATTACCAATCGCTGACGCAGCTGGGGGGCAGCTACGGCAGGTTCGACCGAGAGGGTAAAAAGATGTACATTGCCCAGATGGAAGCCATGATGGAGCGCTACCACATTTTTATGAAGCGCTTCGAGCTGTCTGAAGACTTTATGGCCAAGATGACCGTCGAGCAGCTCAAAACCCAGCTGGGCCAGTTTGGCATGACCCCTGACATGATGTTTCAGCAGATGCAGCAGACCCTAGAGCGCATGAAGGCCGAAATTGAGCCTGGCGGCAGCTGAGAGTATGCCAACTAATAAACTATCCAAGCTATGCCCTCATCCCCCAACCCCTTCTCCCTAGCAGCCTGTCGGAGAAACTCAGTCAGTCGCGATGAGACCGTGCAATCGCCTCAGGTTGAAGGCAAGGCAGACCAGAGACCACTC
>QBMN01000150.1 GCA_003241845.1 Shackletoniella antarctica
ACTCCCTGTTACAGGCTCTGCCCCTGCCGCCACGTCCCGCTCGGAACCGTCCCTTGGTCTCTACGCCCTACCTTTTAGATATCGCTTGAACGACCCCTTGGCCGAAACGATGATAGAGGCCCCGGCAGGGGATGATCAAACTGTTGTCCAAAAATTATTCTTTGTCGAACTCAGGTTGGTTAAGGGCTTGCTTTCTCAGCATTGACATCGTGTTGGCTCGGCACAAGGCCAAGGCCCTCTGGACGGATCTCGATCAGCGGGTTGTAAGGTGACTTCTGAAAAATAGTTTCCCAATGGTGGGCAGTGCCCACCCTACAACGGCTATAGTCGCTGGATTAAAGCTGGTATCTTCTTTCCTAGAAATCTCCTAAGGACTGCGATCGCCCCTTCCCACCCACCTAATCTGTAAACTTCAGCCGATGGCGAAAGTTGGCCACCGACTCCACCAGGCCCAGGGCAATGAAGTTGGTCAACAACGCCGATCGCCCGTAGCTCAGCCACGGCAGCGGAATCCCCGTAATCGGTGCCAGGCCTATAGTCATGCCAATGTTGACCACCACCTGAAACACGATCATCGCCAGCACGCCAATCACGAGTAGCGAGCCAAAGTCATCCTTAGCGTTTTGGGCAATGATTACCAGGCGATAGCAAATTAGCCAGTAGGCAAGAATCACCACCATCGATCCGACAAAGCCCCACTCTTCGCCCACCGCCGAAAAGATGAAGTCGGTGTGCTGCTCGGGAATAAAGTTGAGCTGGGTTTGTGCGCCCTGCCCTAACCCCTGGCCCCAAATCTTGCCAGAACCAATGGCAATACGCGACTGAATTAGCTGATAGCCGCCTCCCAAGGGATCTTTATCGGGATCTAGAAACAGCACCAGGCGGTCTTTTTGATAGTCTTGCAGCAAATTCCAAACTACATCTCCCAGCTTGCCCGCTACCAGATTAACCGCCGTAGCTAAGACAGTGCTAAACCAGCGCCAGGGCAGCGTAAACCAGGCAATTAGCCCCATCCCCAAACTCCACACCAGCCAGCTCGGCAGCACCAGGTGAAACAAAATCGCCGCCACCAGCGGCGACACAAACAGCACCAGCCAGCCGGGGTTGCAGTTGGCCCAGTAGAGCATGGCCAGGGTAATGGCCCCAAACACCAGCGAAGTGCCCAGGTCGGGCTGAATAAATACCAGCGCCCAGGGCAGCACGATCACCATCATCGCTCCGGCTACCCCCCACAAACTAGAGGCATCGCGGCAACTCAGCGTAGCTGCCAGGGTAATGATGACGCTCAGTTTGGCAAACTCTGAGGGCTGAACGTAGAATCCACCAATGGCAATCCAGCTCTGGGCACCACCGCCGACAGTGCCAATAAACATGACCGCCACCAGCAGCAGGTTGACCAGCGCGTAGATGATCCACTGCCAGCTAATCAGAGTTTCGTAGCGAATGCGGGCAACCCACAGGGCCAGCCCCAGGCCAACCGCTCCTAGTGTGACGTGGTTAAACCCGTAGGCCACCGTATCGGTGTGGCGCTGGGTGCTGTAGATGACGATCGCCCCAAAGATAGTCAGCGCCACGGGCAGCGCAAACAGCACCCAGTCGACGCCCTGCCAGCCCGCTGCCAGCGATCGCCAGCGCTTTTGCACATCGGTTACAAACATAGCCGTCGCCTACCAGTTCACCCAAACGATTATGACGAAGGAGGAAGGATTTTGAATTAAGGGTCAGGCCTGAATTCAAAACCCAAAACCTGTCGCCCTCTAGGCCAGCGCCGCCACAGACACCCTGGCCGCCACCTGCTGGGCCATGGCCCGCAGCGCCTTGGCGCTCTCAGAGTCGGGGTGCTGCACCACGATCGGAATGCCCGCATCGCCGCACTCGCGCACCGCCATCTCTAGGGGAATGCAGCCCAGCACCGGCAGCCCCAGCTCTTTTGACAGCAGCTCGCCGCCGCCAGAGCCAAAAATGTCGTAGCGCTTTTCCGGCGCGTCGGGGGGAATAAACACGCTCATATTTTCGACAATGCCCAGCACCGGCACTTGCAGCTGCTGAAACATCTTTAGGCCCCGCCGCGCGTCGGAGATCGCCACCGCCTGGGGGGTTGAGACAATCACCGCCCCGGCCATGGGCACGGCCTGGGCCAGGGTGAGCTGGGCGTCGCCAGTGCCAGGGGGCAAATCGACCACGAGGTAATCTAGCTCGCCCCACTCCACCTGGTAGAGAAACTGGCGAATGATGCCGTTGAGCATGGGGCCGCGCCAGATCACCGGCTGGTCGCGGTCGATCAAAAAGCCCATCGACACCAGCTTGACGCCGTGGTTAAAGGCGGGTTCGAGCACTTCGCCCTGCTTGACCACCACCTGGGCATCGGTCAGGCCCATCATGATCGGCGCGTTGGGGCCGTAGATGTCGGCGTCGATCAGGCCGACCTTTGAGCCCATCTGGGCCAGGGCCACCGCCAGATTCACCGCCACGGTGCTCTTGCCCACGCCGCCCTTGCCGCTGGAGACCGCAATAATATTTTTGATGCCGTCAATGCCGGTGCGATCGGGCAGAGCCTTTTGCTGGGGCGTTTCGGCGGTGACATCGACGTTGACCGCCTCAACTCCCGGCAGGGTGCGCACGGCTTTCTCGCAGTCTTCGACGATGAACTCGCGCAGGGGGCAGGCGGGGGTGGTCAGCACCAGGGTGAAGCTGACGGTGCCGTCGGCGATCGCCACGTTGCGGATCATATTGAGATCCACCAGGCTCTTTTGCAGTTCAGGATCCTGGACGGGGCGCAGCACCTCCAGCACGGAGTCAGAGTTTAGGGATAAAGTCATGGGGCCGAGGGTACGTTAGCCAGGCTAGCTGGCTCAAAAAAGGTTAATCGTTGTTAATTCATCTTAAGGGGCGCTGACCCCAATTGAGTCAGTCTGCTCGACCCAGGCGATCACCTGGTCGCCCAGGCGCACGTCGTTGAGCCGGTCGATCTCGCGAATGCCGGTGGGGCTGGTGACATTGACCTCGGTGAGGTAGCCGCCGATGACATCAATGCCGACAAAGTAGAGGCCGTCGCGGCGCAGGGTGGGGGCCAGCTGGTGGCAGATGTCTAGCTCGCGATCGGTAATGTCTACCTGGGCCACCCGGCCCCCCACCGCCATGTTGCCGCGAAACTCGCTGCCGGTGGGAATGCGGTTGACCGCGCCGATGGGCTCGCCGTCGAGCAAAATAATGCGCTTGTCGCCGTCTTTGGCAGCGGGTAGGTAGGTTTGCACCATCACCGGCTCTTTGCCCTGCTGGGTGCTGATCTCCACCATGGAGTTGAGGTTGCGATCGCCCGCCTGCAAAAACAAAATGCCTTCCCCGGCCTTACCCCCCAGGGGCTTGAGCACCGCAGCCCCCCACCGCTCCACCGTTTCACGAATCACCGCCTTGCTCTGGCTGACGATGGTTTCGGGAATGGCCTCAGCAAATTGCAGGGCGTACATTTTTTCGTTAGCCGCCCGCAGACCGCTGGGGGCGTTGATTACCTTGGTCTTGGCCGGGTCAACGTAGTCGAGAATGTAGGTGGCGTAGAGGTAGGGTACCGTGACCGGCGGGTCGGTGCGCATAAACACCGCATCCATGGCGTCCAGGGGGCGCTGCACCGCGTCGCCCAGCTCAAACCAGGGGTTGGCCGCCACCCACAGCCCATCCACCAGCTCCACCGGGGTAAAGGTCACCGGCTGCATTAGCGCCAGGGCCTGGCCACCCACCACGCTGAGGGCGTTGGCCGCCGTGATCCACACGTCGTGACCGCGCAGCTGGGCCGCTTCCATCATGGCGACGCTGGTGTCGTGGCCGGGGTCGAGGCGGTGGATGGGGTCGATGATAAACGCAACTTTCACGGGCGGTGCTCACTCTTGGTCGTAGGGTTCCACGTAGGTTTTAGCATCCCATACAGCGGTTAAGACTGAGGGCTAGCTGAAGATCGCCAGCCCTGGGCAAGGATCGATAAATTCAGCAGCCCTGGGCAAGGATCGATAAATTCAGCTGTGATACCAAATCCGAACCGTATAACCCAGATTCCACAGAGGCCAAATTGTAGGGGCGTAGGCATAGCCAAGCCAGAGGCTTTATAGCATTCGCCTACCCCTGTTAAGGTGGCCCAGACCGAAGGTCGGGATCGCCAGACTGGCCGCTGAGCCTAGGACTGAAAGTCCCAGGTTCCAAGCAGAAATCCTCTGAAGAGGATTGTGGGCCGACTCCCCCAGTCTGCTTGAGCAGACTTGAGCGATCAGCCAGGGAGTTCACTCCCTGGTGGTCGTAGCCGAAGACCGGCAAATCATCACCGTTTTGGAGATTTTCCAGTATTCGACAGCCACCTTAACAGGGGTAAGTATTCGCCCAGAGGAACTGGGAGTAATTGATTTGGCCCTGTCACCAGGTCAGCGAGGCCAGAGCCATGTATCAGCTCAAGGTATCTTCGAGGCTGTGATTGTCCGGAGCCTTAATCTAGGATTCATCGCCGGGGGCAAGACTAACCCTAGGAGGGATGGCCAAAGCCTGGTTTCATCGGCAGTGTTTAAGTACGGGGTTTGGTTAATTTTTCTGTAAAAGACAATTCTTGCTTACCGAAGCTTTATGTTTCTGTGGCAGGGTCGACGACAATACCTAAAGGTAGCCCAGTTGCCGGCCGGTTTCTGGGGCCGTTTTCGTCATTTGCCTGTGTCATCATTTGCCTGTGTTAAGGAGAGAGAGTTATGAGTTTTACCCGCTGGTTGCGGCGGCTTGCGCCCCTGATGGTTTGCCTGGTGCTGCTGGTTACAGCCTGTTCGTCAGCCCCTTCTAAATACGACCAGGTGCAAGAAGACACCACTGGTTTTCGTGCCCCCGCTGCGGTCGACAAAAAAGCCGAAAAGGGCGGCACCTTCAATCAGTTTTTTCCCGATGATCAGGGTGGCTACGATGTCATCCCCTACCAAGAGAAGAAGGGCTTTGCGGAGTACAAGCTAGAGCAAAATGGCACCACCATGGCCATGCTCACCATCAACGACACCGCCAGCCTGCCTAGCGCCGCCGAAAAATTCAGCAGCGCCACCGAGACCGTGGAGGGGTTCCCATCGGTAGACCAGGGCAGCACAGCCACTGCTCTATTGGTCAATGGCCGCTACCAAGTTAAAGTGCTCTCCCGCGACCCGTCCTTTACCCAGTCCGACCGGGTAGCCTGGCTGCAAAAGTTTGACCTCCAAGGGCTGGCCCAGCTACAGGGCGCGGCTAACCCCGCCGTCAACACGGCCCAGACACCCGCCGCCGCTGCCCCGGCGCAGAAAAAACCTGGCTTCAAGCTGCCTAGGATGCAGATACCAAGACCTGATCCAATTCTCCAGCCTGCCTCTTAGCGATTTAGCCCGTCAGATTTAGATAGACCATCGACAAGCCCCTCTACAGCAGCCCCCAGGGCAGAACTAAGGAGATCAGTTGTGAGCAAAAAAATCTACGAAATCGTCGACAAGCTCCCCACCGGGGGCCTGACCGTGCGGGCACTCAAAACCCTCGACAATGTGGTGCCCGGCCAGTGGAACAACCTGGTGGGGTTTGACCACACCATCAAGACCGTCACGGGCGAGACTGACGAGGCCATGGTGAAAGCCATTGGCGAGCGGGCGATCGCCCTCTTTAACGACAAAAAGCAGGGCTACCAGAGCGCCCTCTGGCTCTACCAAACCGTCGACTCGGCCTCCGGGGCGCTGGGGGCTGCGGCCCTGGCCAACCGCATTGGCCAAGACACGTTTCTGGGCTTTCTCAAAAACCTTACCCCCAAGCCCGAAAAGGCTCAAACCATTGACCTGGTGGTGAAGCTGGTGGCTGAGGTCGTGGCCTTCTGCAAGATCAGCGGCATCCCCGGCGACAGTCTGGGCGATTTTCTCGCCGCCCTGGGCGACTACGGCAGCGAGTCGCTGATTCGCATGGCCGCTCTGGTCAGCTTCGACGGCATCATTCCCCTGGGGGCCGACTTTTCGCTCAAGGCGCTCAATGCCATCAAGGGGTTTAGCCCTGGCGACATCGACGGCAACCAGACCTTTAAGGGCATCAAAGACGAAATTCCCGGCGCTAACGACGGGGCCAAACTGTCGTTTATGACCGAGACCTTTGAGTCGACCAAGGGCTGGATGGATAAATTTGTGGGCGACCACAACATCACCCAGAGCGGCCTGGTCGACAACCTGGGCGGCTTTATCGAAGGTTCTAAGGGCAAGCTCGACTACCTGGGCGCGTTTCTCGATATGTCGGTGAAGTACTACGAGCACACCGGTACCCAAACCCTAGCCCGCCGCCTGATCGAGCGCGCCGTCGCCGAGATCTAGCCCTCGGCCAGCGCGATCGCCCCAGCTGCCCCAGAGACAATCTGCACCGCGTCGGGGTTGGCCCAGAGCACCAGCTTGGGGTCGTAGGGGCTGTTGAGGTATTTGTGCTTGGGCAGAATGCGCAGCGACAGCCCCTGTAGCCCGCTGGCGGCGTACTCCATCTCTAGGGCGTAGACGCTTCTGTACTGGGTGTCTTGCCCTTGGTAGGCCATGGGCACCGCCACCCCCGCGTGCAGTTCGCCATCTACCGAGACCGTGCCTTGGTAAAGCTCTGCCTGCACATCGTCGGGGGTCAGGGCACCGAGCCGCAGGGCGGCGGTCACCTTAAAGGGCTGGTTTACCTGGAGGTCGGTGGCTTCTGAGATTGCGACTTCCTCAAACCGCACCTCGTACCATTGGGCCGTGATGCGGGCCTGCCAGGTGGCGAGTTCTTTGCCGGGGCCGTAGTCAGCCGAGACCAGGGTGTGGGCGCGATCGCTGGCCGCAAAATACCCCTGGGTGGCGTAGTCTTTGACCATGCGGGCGGTGTTGAACTGGGGCGTGTTGTGGTAGATCGCCTGTTTCATCTTGGCCACCCAGCCCCGAGGAATCTCGTCTTTGTCGCGATCGTAAAACAGCGGCACCACTTCTTTTTCGAGAATGTCGTAGAGGGCGTTGGCTTCGACATCGTCTTGGTAGTCGAGGTCGTCGTAGTCTTCGCCATGGCCAATGGGCCAGCCGGTGCTAATGTAGTCAGCCTCATCCCACCAGCCGTCGAGCACGCTGAGGTTGGGCAGGCCGTTCATGGCCGCCTTCATGCCGCTGGTGCCGCTGGCCTCGCGGGGGCGGCGGGGGGTGTTGAGCCACACATCGCAGCCCGCCACCATGTCGCGCGACAGGTGAATGTCGTAGTTGGGCACAAACACCAGCGACTTGCTCAGCCCCTCGTCGCGGGTGAAGTGCACAATGCTGCGGATCAGCTCTTTGCCGGGAATGTCTTTGGGGTGGGCTTTGCCCGCCACCACAAACTGCACCCGCCGTCTGCCGTCCTTGCCGCCGATAATCTGGCGAATGCGCTCTAGGTCGTGGAGAAACAGGGTGGCCCGCTTGTAGGTGGCAAACCGCCGGGCAAAACCAATGGTGAGCACAAAGGGGTCGAGGCATTCTTGGGCCTCGGTCAGCTCGCGGGCCGAGCCGCCCCGCTCAAACAAGCCCTTGGCTAGGCGATCGCGCACGGTCACCACCAGGTGCGATCGACACTGCTCGTGGTTGCGCCACAGCTCATCGTCGGGAATGGTCTGCACCCGCTCCCACAGGGCCGCGTCGGGGCTGGCCTGCGCCCAGCTGGGGCCGAGGTAGCGATCGTAGAGCGCCTGGGTAGACTTGGCTACGCAGCTGCGGGCGTGCACGCCGTTGGTAATGGCGTAGATCGGCACCTCGCCCTGGGGCAGCCCCGACCACAGGCTGCCAAACATTTCTCGCGACACCTCGGCGTGGAGTTTACTCACCCCATTGATAAAGGTCGCCGTCTTAATCGCCAGCACCGCCATGCTAAACGGGGCCGAAAAATCCCCGGTGTCGGTGCGGCCCAGCGCCAGAAACTCGGCATCTCCCAGGCCAAAGCGATCGCGGTAGCGGCCCAGGTAGTGCAGCACCTTCTCTGGCGGAAACAGGTCGATACCGGCGGGCACCGGGGTGTGGGTGGTAAACATCTGGCTGGTCTGGGCCACCTGCAGCGCCTCGGCAAAGTTCAGGCCATGGTCTTCTACCAGCACCCGCATGCGCTCTAGGGCCATAAAGGCCGAGTGGCCCTCGTTCATGTGGTAGGCGGTGGGGGCTAAGCCCAGGGCCTTGAGCATGCGAATGCCGCCAATCCCCAGCATCACCTCCTGGTGAATACGCATGTCGATGTCGCCGCCGTAGAGGCGATCGCAAATATCCTGGTCGTACTGGCTATTGGGTTCAATATTCGTATCCAGCAAATATAGCGGCACCGTGCCCACCTGCACCCGCCACACCCGCGCATAGACCACCCGCCCCGGATACTCCACCTCCACCCTTAGCTCATGGCCCTCGCCGTCGCGCTCTAGGTGCAGGGGCATGTTGTAGAAGTCGTTGATCGGGTAGCGCTCCTGCTGCCAGCCGTCGGCATTGAGGTATTGGGCAAAGTAGCCCTCCTGGTAGAGCAGCCCGACGGCCACCAGGGGCAGCCCTAGGTCGCTGGCCGACTTCAGGTGATCGCCCGCCAGCACCCCCAGCCCGCCCGAATACACCGGCATGCAGGTGGTAAGGCCAAACTCCATCGAAAAGTAGGCATAGCACTCACCCGCCACGGGGGTAGGGCGATGTTTTTTGTACCAGGGGCGATCGTGCAGATAGTCGTCTAGCCGCTGGGCCGCCCGACCCATCTGGGCCAAAAAGCCCTCGTCTTCGGCAATTTCGTTCAGCCGCGCCTGGCTGATGGTGCCCAGCATCAGCACCGGGTTGTAGCGGCTCGACTCCCACAGGTCGGCGTCGAGCCGCCGAAACAGGTCAACCATCTCCACATCCCAGTCCCAGTGAAGGTTGTAGGCCAGGGTGCGGAGCGGCTCTAGCCGCCGAGGCAGGGCGGGGGTAACGTTGAAGGTGCGAATGGGGCGCATGGGGTTACGGGCAAAAATAACGTTTGTCTCAATACAGCCATTTTGCCGCCAATCGCGCACCGCTGCTTGGTTTCTAAGACTTGCTGGGGTCAGAGGGGCGATCGCACCCAAACATTTGCTCCCCGGCACCCCACCCTACGCCCCAGCGATGGAGGCTTTTCCCCCGTCCCACGCGATCAGATCCCTATCTAAAGATGTAGCGTTGGGCGATCGCCTTTGGGAATAATGGATAGGTAAGAAGAATTACGCTATCGCTACTTCTTCGCCACACTTCTTCGCCACACTTCATCGTCCCAATTTATCGCCACAGAGGACAAGACCATGACCCAGGATCGCAACAGCCAAGCACGCGCAGCCACCCTCGACAGAGATCTGCGCCCCGACGTTGAGTTTGACCAGTGGGCCACCGCCGTGCGCCAGCAGATGGTCGCCGCCCTCAAGCGCCGGGGTAACAGCTAGAGAAGTGATCTCTTTTCGTCGTCTTGGTAGACTACTGGTGCAGCCTCGCGTTAAAGCCGCCCGTACCCTACCCCGACAACCCCGTGGCCCCCAGAAAAACCACCGCCAAGAGCACTGGCAAAACCAGTGATAGCCCCCCTTCTGCAATGTCAACCGGAGGGGGGCTTAAGGTGCAGGTTTTTTATATGGCCGCCCGCAGCAATAACCCCAACGCCCCGCTCAAAGACGCCCTCTGGTTTGCCACCTATCCGATCGTTCCCCGTACTGGTGACTGCGTATTTAGAGACGGGGTGTACTACCTGGTAGAGCGGGTGTTTTTGTACGAAAATCTAGCCGCCGGATGGTGCGCAGATGTGGAGGTTTCGTTCTACAGTCGGCGCTAAGGCTTGTAACGCCCGCCATGGTTCTCGGACTGTGGTTCTCGCGCTACTTTGCCAGCGGCAAGGTTTTTTGCCAAACCACCGCGTGGTCACGGCTCAAGCCCGAAATCACTAGGGTTTCTATCCCGTGAAACCCCATTTTAGTCAGAGTTTGCTGCGTCAGCAGCCCATGCACCTGGTGGGCAGCATCCTCAGGGTTAATCACCCGCACCGCTAACCAGGAAATGTAGAGCTGGCTTTCTTGGCTGCTGACCTGGGCCGCTACCCCCTGCCGCTTTAGAATCAACTCAATCCGCTCCACTGGGCTGAGCGACTCATCTTCGTCTATGGAGGGGGGAGGCTGGGGCGTTGCCGTAGCCTCTGGTTTGATCACTGGCGGATTTTCAATATGCTCTTTGAGCTGGTGGAACGCCTTTTTTAATTCTTCTACCTTGGGGCGATCGCCCTCTCGCAGCGCCAGCGCCTTGAGCTTGAAGTAGGTACCTTCGACCTTTTGCAGCGAGTCACCAGGGTCTAAACCCAGCAGGGCGTAGGCGTAGTCAATACTGCCAGGGGCCGACCCAGAGGGTGTCGGTTCGGCGGCACTCTCAGTCTCCGAAACCGGCTCTTCAACGCGTTCTTCATGCGCTTCTATTGGCGCTTCGATTAGCGCTTCGGGGGGTGGGGCAGGTTCACTACCTAGGGCTAGCTGGATAACCTCGGCGGTAGCCCTACGCAGGTCTATCTGTACCCCCCAGCCGGGCTGCTGATGGTCTGCCTGCTCCCCATAGATTTGCAGCACCCCGAGGGCGGCGACCTGAAGCCGGGCTATGCCCCGTCGCACGTAATCAACGGTGGCGGCCTGGGGCGGCAGGGTTTGGGCGGTGAGCCACAGCTGTAGGCAATCGCCCTGGCGATCGCCCTGCACAGTAAAACCCTTGGATTGTAGGGCCTGGTTCATCAGAGCGGCGATCGCAGCGGCATCGCCGCCTTTTGCCTGCTCTAGCAGCGATGGGGGCATTGGGGGCAACCTCAAGACTAATTTCCCTAGCCTAAGGGTACCTAATACCTCCCCAATTTGCCTCCTTTACCTACTCCCATTGCTACTAGAGCAGAGCAAACACCTGATTGACCATCAGCGCTGGGGCCACTCCAGCACCCACTGGCCCAGTAGCCCAGTGCGAAAGTCGTTGAGAATGCGCTTGGCGGTGCGCTCGGTGTTGCCCTGAAATTTTGTGGTCGCCACCTGGACGACAAAATCTTCCCCAGTGCAGTCATCTAGGGTGAGGCCATAGCGGGCTTGCAAAATGTCTTGGTAATCGTCTGGAGAGTTAGCCTGCTGCAAGTCTTTCAGCACGTCTAAAAACACTGCCGCCGTGCGCTGGGTGTCGTAGGAGGCCTCGCCAATATCGTCGCAGATGGCCAGCTTCAGCGCCGCCGCCTGGTTATCCATGCGGGAGGGAATCACCCCTGGGGCATCGAGCAAGTCTAGATCGCCCGACAGGCGAACCCACCGCAGCTGACGGGTAATGCCGGCTCGGCGAGCGCTGGCTACCACCTTGCGGTTGAGCAGTCGGTTGATCAACGCCGACTTACCCACGTTGGGGAAACCAATCACCACGGCGCGAATAGGGCGCGGCTTCATGCCTCGGGTCTGGCGGCGCTGGTTAACAGCCTCGCCTGCGGTTTGGGCGGCCTTGGCGATCGCCTTCACCCCTTTACCCTGCTGGCCATCGGTGAAGTAGGGCACCTCCCCCTGCTGACGAAACCAGGTCTCCCAGGCGGTGCGCGCCTCGCTCGAAATCATATCGACTCGGTTGATCACCAGCACCCTGGGCTTGTCGCCCACCCAGATATCGACCTTGGGGTGCCGCGTCGACACCGGAATCCTGGCGTCTCGCACCTCCAGCACCACATCCACACGGTTGAGCTGATCGACCAGGGCTTTCTCTGCCTTGGCGATATGGCCGGGGTACCAGTGGATTTCGGGGGTGGACATGGGGGTAGGG
>QBMN01000151.1 GCA_003241845.1 Shackletoniella antarctica
GGGTCAACGGCGTCGGAGCGAGTCGTGTCTGCGGGATTTTGAATTTTGAATTTTGAATTTTGGACGGTTTCTACCTGGGAGGCATCAGTCTGCTCCCCGACCGGGAGGGGTGGACTCTCTGCCTTTTGAATTGGCTCCGCCTCATCCAAAAACCCCTGCAAATCATCCCAATTCTCCGCCGCCTTGGCGGGCATCAGCTTATCCATAAAGTGCAGGTCAGAAAAGGCATCTTTGCCGTAGACGACGCGCCCGCTATAGGTGTTTTGGCAGTCTTCGTGGACAAACTTGGGTGTCAGGGCCGCGCCGCCGAGAATGACCGGAACGGTGATGCCCTCCTGGTTGAAGGTCTCCAGGTTGTCTTTCATGAAGGCGGTAGATTTGACCAGCAGGCCGCTCATGGCAATGCAGTCGGCGTGGTGCTCGCGGTAGGCCTGCATGATGGCGTCTACGGGCTGTTTGATGCCCAGGTTGACCACCTTATAGCCATTGTTGGAAAGGATAATATCCACCAGGTTTTTGCCGATGTCGTGGACATCGCCCTTGACCGTGGCGATGATGAAGGTGCCTTTGCCGGAGCCGTCGCTGTCGGATTTCTCCATGTAGGGTTCGAGATAGGCGACGGCGGCTTTCATGGTTTGGGCCGATTGCAGCACAAAGGGCAGCTGCATTTGCCCAGAGCCAAACAGTTCGCCCACCACCTTCATGCCGTCGAGCAAAAAGGTGTTGATGATCTCCAGCGGCGGGTGGGCTTCGAGGGCTTTAGCCAGGGCGTCGTCGAGGCCAATGCGTTCGCCGTCGATGATGTGCTGCTTGAGCTGCTCGTTGATGGGCAGGTCTTTGGCGATCGCCTCCTTTTTCTTCAGGCTCTTGCCCTCAAACAGGGTGGTGAGCTTAATCAGCGGATCGTAGGAGACAATGTCGCCGTCAAACTCGCGGCGATCGTAGATCAGGTCGCGGCAGATTTTTTGGTGGTCGGGGTCGATTTTAGCCAATGGCAAAATCTTGGCGGCGCTGACGATCGCTCCGTCTAGCCCCACCTGGATGGCCTCGTGGAGAAACACGGAGTTGAGCGTCACCCGCGCCACGGGGCTGAGGCCAAAGGACACATTCGACACCCCCAGCATGATGTGGCTACCGGGCAGATTTTCGCGAATCAGCCGAATCGATTCAATGGTTTCACGCCCGTTCACCCGGTCTTCCTCAATGCCGGTGGAGATCGGCAGGGCCAGGGTGTCAAAGAAAATCTCGTGGGCCGGAAGGCCGTATTCCAGCGCGTCGCGGTAGGCCCGCTGGGCGATCTGGAACTTTTTCTCGGCGCTGCGGGCCATGCCGTCTTCGTCGATGGTGCCGACGACAATGCCCGCGCCGTACTTTTTGGCCAGCTCCAGCACTTTAAAGAAACGCTCGTCGCCGTCTTCGTAGTTGGTGGAGTTGAGAATGCACTTGCCCCCCGCCACCTTCAGGCCCGCCTCCATTTTTTGCCACTCGGTGGAGTCGAGCATCAGCGGCAGGGTGACATTGGTGACCAGGCGCGACACCAGCTCATGCATGTCGTGCTCGCCGTCGCGACCCACGTAGTCCACGTTGACATCGAGGACGTGGGCACCCTCTTTGACCTGGGCCTTGGCCAACCCCACCAGCCCATCCCAGTCCTCCGCATTCAGCATCTCGCGGCATTTTTTTGAACCGCTGGCGTTGAGCCGTTCGCCCACGATCAAAAACGAGTTGTCTTGGTCGTAGGGCTGCGGGCTGTAGATCGAGGCGGCGGCAGGGGTGTAGTTGAGCGCAGGGCGAGGATCGGGCAGGGGCACACCACTGTGCGCCCCCACGGACAACCCCCGCACAGGCCGTTCCTTCGGTCGCAAATCCTTCGCCAGCTCCGCCAGCTGCGCAATATGCTCCGGCCTGGTGCCGCAGCAGCCGCCGATCACCTGCACGCCCAGGTCTTCGATGAAGTGCATCAGCGACATCCGCAGCTCCATCGGGGTGAGGCGGTAGACCGCATTGCCGCCCACGTTCTCGGGCAGCCCGGCGTTGGGGATGCAGGAGATCACAAAGGGCGACTGCTCGGCCAGGTGCTTGACGTGATCTTTCATCAAATCTGGCCCCGTGGCGCAGTTGAGGCCCAAAATGTCGATCGGGTAGGGTTCCAAAATCGTCAGGGCCGCCGCCATTTCGGTGCCGACCAGCATGGTGCCCTGCTGCTCCATGGTGACGGAGACCATCAGCGGCAGGCGGGTGCCGGTGACGGTGAAGGCCTCTTCAATCCCGTTGAGGGCGGCTTTGATTTGCAGCACGTCCTGGCAGGTTTCCACCAGCATCAGGTCAACGCCGCCGTCGATCAGCCCCTTGGCCTGCTCTACGTAGGAATCTTTCAGGGTGTCAAAGTCGATGTGGCCGAGGGTGGGCAGCTTGGTGCCCGGCCCCATGGAGCCAGCGACGAAGCGGGGGTGGTCGGGGGTGGAATATTCGTCGGCAATGCGGCGGGCCAGGGCGGCGGCGGTTTTGTTGAGTTCGTAGGCGCGATCAGCCAGGTCATATTCCGCCAGCACGATCGCAGTGCCGCCAAAGGTGTCGGTTTCGATCACGTCGGCCCCGGCTTCAAGGAAGCCTCGGTGGACGATCTCCACCGCCCTGGGGTTGGTGAACACCAGGTATTCGTTGCAGCCTTCGTACTCGGGGCCGCCAAAGTCGTCGGTGGTTAGGTTTTGCACCTGGAGGTTGGTGCCCATGGCACCGTCAAAAACCATCACCGGGCGATCGGGGCTGTGGAGGCGATCAAGAAAGGCGCTAGACATGGGGCGTTAGAACGGAATTGCGACAGAGCCTCCTATTATCAACCATTGCCCCCTAAGAACGCATCCAAAAACTACTTCCCAGGACTACAGGTCAAAGGACCAGGCCCGTTTTTGGATACGTTCTAAGTCGGTAGGTGCTGCTTAGCTCCAGCGATTCTCACTGGGCGGCTGGGTATAAGGTGTGGCTTGGTAAAGTCCCTAGGATTCTGTCAAAGCTAAAAATAGGGGATCTGTAGGTTGGGTGCAACGAAGTGAAACCCAACCTACAAATTAAAGCTTGACAGACCACTAGGGTTCCACCCACCGATCATCAGACTTAATCAGGTTGATCAGTTCTGCCACACCCTGGGCTTCGGGCACCTTCTTGATCTCATCGCGACCCCGATACAGCGAAATGTAGCCGGGGGTTTTGCCCACGTAGCCGTAGTCGGCGTCGGCCATTTCGCCCGGCCCGTTGACGATGCAGCCCATCACCGCAATATCTAGCCCGGTCAGGTGCTTGGTGGCCTCGCGCACCTCGTGGAGCACGTCTTCGAGGTTGAACAGGGTGCGGCCACAGGAGGGGCAGGCCACGTATTCCACCATGGTTTTGCGCAGGCCCAGGGCCTGCAAAATGCTGTAGCACACCGGAATTTCTTTCTCCGGCGCTTCGGTCAGCGAGACGCGAATGGTGTCGCCAATGCCCTGGGCCAGCAGGGTGCCAATGCCCGCCGTAGACTTGATCCGGCCATACTCGCCGTCGCCCGCTTCGGTGACGCCCAGGTGCAGGGGGTAGTCCATGCCCAGCTCGTCCATGCGGTGGGCCATCAGTCGGTAGGCGGCGATCATCACCGGCACCCGCGATGCCTTGAGCGAAATCACCAGGTTGTGAAAGTCGAGCGATTCGCAGATGCGGATGAACTCTAGGGCCGACTCCACCATGCCCTCGGGGGTGTCGCCGTAGGTAAACAGCATGCGCTCGGCCAACGAGCCGTGGTTGACGCCAATGCGCATGGCTTTGCCCTGGTCGCGCAGGGAGACCACCAGCGGCTCTAGGGTGGCGCGAATTTTGCTGCCGATGTCTTCAAATTCGCGCTGGGAATAGTCGGTGCGGCCCGCCTGGGGTTTTTCAAACACGTAGAGGCCGGGGTTGATGCGCACCTTATCGACATGCTTGGCTACCTCCAGGGCGATTTTCATGCCGTTGTGGTGTACGTCGGCCACCAGGGGCACGGGCATGTAGGTGTCTTCGAGAATCTGGCGAATGTCGGCCAGGGCCTTGGCATGGGCCATGCTGGGCACGGTGACGCGCACAATCTCGCAGCCGATCTCGTGCAGGCGGCGAATGGCGGCGACAGCGCCTTTGATATCGAGGGTGTCTTCGTTGATCATCGACTGCACCACCACTGGATGACCGCCGCCGATGGTGACACTGCCCACGCGCACCGGGCGGGTCTGGCGACGGTGAATGGTGGTGTCGAAGGGGTCAAAGGAAGGGGTGGCAGGGGCCTGGGAAACGGGGTTAGGTAGCGTTTGCATAGCCTTGGCTCAATGGTTGCCGGTGCTGAAGGAAAGGGGTTTGTGACGATTTCACATACCCTTCCCAGAGTGCCACAGAATGGATGCTTTGGAGCTTGGGCCGCCAGCCCTAGCCTGGATCTTGCTTAACCCATGGCGGTGCCCATTCAACCAGGGCAAAGACCACGAGACACAGTGGCCACAAAAAATATTGCAAAAATAGTACCGAGTTGAAGTAGAGAAAGATCATCATCACCATCGCCGAGGCCACAAACAGACCGACTGTTTCCATCAGGCAGCTTAGGTAAACCAGCCCCATTAACAGCAGCATCAGCAGCTTGGCCCGCAGCCCCACCAGCCAGTCAAACTGCTGGGAGAATGTCACATCAATGGAAGGCGCGCCCTCTATGTGCGAACTCCCCAGTCGAGTCGCCGAAAAGAGAATCGACTTAAAGAATCCTTCGGCATCCCACAGCAAAAACGGCAGCGATGTCAAGACGGGCACACTCAGGATAATTAAAAACCCGATGCCGACATCGGCAATACGCCGATCTCTAGCGCTATTTCTCCATAGGTAGATGAGGTAGATCGGCAGCAAAAAGATCGCAATCTGCTTAATGCCCAGCGAGAGGCTAAAGGCCAGCAATGCCACCCTGGGCTGCTTTTTTAAGAGCAATAAAGAAAGTAGCAAAAAGAAGATGGCCGCAAATTCGAGGTGGTGTACCCGAGTGACGTAGATGCTCCAGCGACCGAGCAAAAGCAGGGCGGCAGTGGCAAAGCCCAGCAGCCATAGCCCCCGGCTGTAAAACTGTTTTAGGGCCAAAGCCACGATGCCCAGGTGACATAAAAATGAGACGGGCCGCCACAGATAGAGCCAGTCTGAAAACTCTGGGAAGCCAGCTTTTTGCACCAGAGCAGAGCAAAGATAGGCCAACGGAAAGTAAGTTGCGTATTTGTCGTTGGCTCTCATGTCGCCGGCTAAAATTCGGGCATAGGGGTTTTCGCCCACAATAATGCGCTTGCCTTCTAGCCAAATGTAGTAAATATCGTGCCCCATCAGCGCCTCTGCCGGGGTAGACCAGAAGCTGATGTGCATGAGCAGCCCTGCTACCCCCAACAGCAGCAGCGCCAGCCAATATCGTTTAGTCCAGCTGTGTCCGATGGCCATGGCAAATTGTCTAATCCTAATCGGGCGTGCAGTTGACCTGACTGCCCCCATTATTGAATATTTAGGGTTTTGTCTGCCCCAGGCGGCTGGGCCTGAAGAGGGGCAGACAGGGGGTGGCGGTGGCCCAGAGCCTAACCCCATATGTGGGGGTATCGATTTCTGTCTTTCTCAAAAATCACTAGATGTAGACCGGCAGATCGCCTCAAGATCCGCTACTCTAGGGGGCAGATTGGGCGTCCTAAAATTAGATTTACCTGGGCTTAGGACTGCTCAAGATAGTAAAATAGTACTAACTGAGCCGCGACACCATGTCCTTTGTCGGTCTCCACATTCACAGTGCCTACAGCCTGCTCGACGGGGCCAGCCAGCTGCCCCAGCTGGTGGATCGGGCCAAGGAACTGGGCATGCCCGCGATCGCCCTCACCGACCACGGCGTCATGTACGGTGCGATCGAGCTGATCAAGGTCTGCAAGGGGGCGGGCCTCAAGCCGATCATCGGCAACGAAATGTACCTGATCAACGGCGATATTTCGCAGCAGCAGCGCCGGCCCCGCTACCACCAGGTGGTGCTGGCCAAAAACACCCAGGGCTACAAAAACCTGGTCAAGCTCACCACTATTTCCCACCTCCAGGGCGTGCAGGGCAAGGGCATTTTTTCGCGCCCCTGCATCAACAAAGACCTGCTAGAGCAGTACCACAAGGGGCTGATCGTCACCAGCGCCTGCCTCGGCGGCGAGGTGCCCCAGGCGATTTTGCAGAAGCGGCCCGATGTCGCCCGCAAAGTGGCCCAGTGGTACAAAGACCTGTTCGGCACAGACTACTACCTGGAGATTCAAGACCACGGCTCCCCCGAAGACCGGGTGGTGAATGTGGAGATCCTCAAGATCGCCCGCGAGCTGGATATCAAGGTGATCTGTACCAACGACAGCCACTATATTTCTTGCAACGACGTGGAGGCCCACGACGCGCTGCTGTGCATTCAAACCGGCAAGCTGCTGACCGAAGACAAGCGGCTGCGCTACAGTGGCACCGAGTATGTCAAATCCGCCGACGAGATGCGGCGGCTGTTTCGCGACCACCTAGAGCCGGAGGTGATTGAGGAATCGATCGCCAACACCCTGGAGGTGGCCGCAAAAGTCGAAGACTACACCGGCATCCTCGGTCAGTCGCGCATTCCCGACTTCCCCATTCCCCCTGAGTTCAACGGCGACGCCGGGGCTTATATGGGCCATGTGGCCAGGGAAGGGCTGGTCAAGCGCATGAAGACGGCCAGCTACGAAGAAATTGAGCAGGAATACCGCGATCGCCTCGAATACGAAATCGAGATGATGATCCAGATGGGCTTCCCCACCTACTTTTTGGTGGTGTGGGACTATATTCGCTTTGCCCGCGACAACAATATCCCGGTGGGGCCAGGGCGGGGCTCAGCGGCGGGTTCCCTGGTGGCCTATGCCATGGAAATCACCAACATCGACCCCATCCACCACGGCCTGCTGTTTGAGCGCTTTCTCAACCCCGAGCGCAAGTCGATGCCCGATATTGACACCGACTTCTGCATCGATCGCCGCGAAGAAGTGATCCAGTACGTCACCCGCCGCTACGGCGAAGAGCGGGTGGCCCAGATCATCACCTTCAACCGCATGACCTCCAAGGCGGTGCTCAAAGATGTGGCGCGGGTGCTCGACATCCCCTACGCCGAGTCTGACCGGATGGCGAAGCTGATTCCGGTGGCGCGGGGTAAGCCCACCAAGCTCAAGGTGATGATCTCCGACGACACCCCCGCGCCGGAGTTCAAAGAAAAGTACGACAACGACCCCCAGACCCACCGCTGGATCGACATGGCCCTGCGCATTGAGGGCACCAACAAAACCTTCGGCATGCACGCCGCCGGGGTGGTGATCTCCAAAGACCCCCTCGACGAAATTGTGCCCCTCCAGCGCAACAACGATGGCTCGGTAATCACCCAGTACTACATGGAAGATGTGGAAGCTCTGGGCCTCTTAAAGATGGACTTTTTGGGCCTGCGCAACCTCACCATGATCCAAAAAACCCTGGATCTAGTCGAGGCCACCCACGGCATCAAAATCGACCCCGACGACCTGCCCATGGATGACCCCGCCACCTACAAGCTGCTAGAGCGGGGCGACCTGGGCGGCATTTTCCAGCTAGAGTCGTCCGGCATGCGCCAGATTGTCAAAGACCTCAAGCCCTCCGGCCTGGAGGACATTTCGTCGGTGCTCGCCCTCTACCGACCGGGGCCGCTGGATGCGGGGCTGATTCCCAAATTCATTAACCGCAAGCACGGGCGCGAAAAAATCGACTTTGCCCACGAAATTCTTGAACCGATCCTGAAAGAGACCTACGGCATCATGGTCTACCAGGAACAGATCATGAAAATCGCCCAGGATATGGCGGGCTATTCCCTGGGTCAGGCCGACCTGCTGCGGCGGGCCATGGGCAAAAAGAAAGTCTCGGAGATGCTCAAGCACCAGGGCAACTTTGTCAGCGGCGCGGTGGAGCGCGGCCTGGCCAAAAAGGTTGCCGAAGAACTCTGGGAGCAAATGGTGAAGTTTGCCGAATACTGCCTCAGCGCCGATACGGAACTGCTGACGGTGGAATATGGCCCCCTCACCATTGGCGAAATTGTCGCCAAACGCATTCCCTGCCATGTGTTCAGCCTAGATGACCACGGCTATGTGTACACCCAGCCCTTGGCCCAGTGGCACCAGCGGGGCCAGCAAGAAGTGTTTGAATACTGCCTCGACGACGGCACCACGATTCGTGCCACCGCCGACCACCAGTTTATGACCGAGATGGGGGAGATGATGGCGATCGACGAAATCTTTCAGCGCGGGCTAGAGTTGAAGCAGGTAGAAGCCTCTTGGCCGCAGGTGCTGCGCTGCGCTTGAAGTTGTGCTATTTGTAAGGAGATTTCAAAAAAGGAGATTTCACAGGCTAAGAGTTGTAGTGCCATCGTAAGGCGTAGGGAAGACTTGGAGGTAGACATTAACCCACCAGGTTTTCTAAAGGAAAATTCATTATGAGCGAAGCTATTTATATCCAGCATGGTCAGGCGCTTACTCGAATGGAACTCACAACCTATAGTTGTGAAGATGATTTCCAAACGCTTTTAGAGTCTTACTCAGATTTACTAGCAGGTGACCAAGTCAATCCTGAGTCTCCTCGTCGTTGGCTGTTGATCAAACGTGAAGCAGGGAGCATGTCTTCCTTTTGGAGAGAAAAATCAGACCCTCTAAAATGGAGGAAAGCCCTTAATCAGAGGCTATTGCCATGACCCCAGAAGAACAGACCATGCTCGACCAACACATTCAAGCGATTGCGCAAATCCTGTATCGGGAGGCAGAGTCCCGTCCAATGGCGACTCTGGGGCAAATTGAGACGGTGATTCGGGCTCAATTCCAGGAGCATGTGGGGCCCCAATTGGGTATTTTTTTATCACAGCGATTACCGGGACAAGCGAGGGCTACGTCCGCACCGTAAAAAGTATTTTGGGCAATCTTCCCCTCAGCGAGGCCCAAGGAAAAGCCCTGGGAGTACCCGTTGGCAAACAGATCAGTCCCTATTTAGAACTATGTTGTTTACGCACGAGTGCCAATGTGAGCTATGCCAATGCCGCGTCTGATGTCGCGATGTTGACGGGAATCCGGGTCAGTAGCAAGACCCAGCAGCGCCTCGTGCAAGGGCATGACTTTCCGCTCCCGAGCGCCGTTAGCCCGATTCCGGAAGCCTGTGTGGATGGCGGTAAAGTCCGTCTACGAACCCCTTTGGGGGAGATCTCGGTTTGGCGAGATTACAAAGCTATCGTCACCCCTCAAGGCCTAGTGGCCAATCTCTATGACAACCAGTTCCTGCTCGATTGGCTCAATGCACAGCCCTTAGAAACCCCGATTACCTGCCTGGGAGATGGGCATGATGGGATCTGGAAGATGATTGCGGGGATTGCTCTTCCCGAACAGCGGCGCGAAATCCTCGACTGGTATCACCTGATCGAAAATCTGCATAAGGTGGGCGGTTCCCTCAAACGCCTGCGGCAAGCAGAAGACTATCTATGGAAAGGACGGGTGGATGAAACCATAGCTCTGTTTGCAGCGATGAAACGGAAGCAAGCTCGAAACTTCTGTGCCTATCTTGAAAAGCACCGTCACCGCATCGTCAATTATGACTACTTCCAAGCCGAGGGAATTTGCTCAATTGGCTCAGGTGCCGTAGAGTCAGGCATTAAGCAAATTGACCGTCGGGTTCACATCTCAGGGGCGCAGTGGAAAACTGAAAATGTGCCGCAAGTCTTGGCACACCGTGCGGCTTATCTCAATGGATTAATCTCTCAATAAGGAAGACATGCTCCCCGTGAAGCAGGTATTCCTGGCGAAGAAGGAGGAAATAATAGGTGGTCTCTAGATCACCTATTTATCGACCAAGACGCCACCCCAACTCTCGTGGAGGTTAAACGTCAAAGTGACACTCGACTCCGACGGGAAGTAGTGGGCCAAATGATGGACTACGCTGCTAATGCTGTGGCGTATTGGCCTGGCGAGACACTAAAAGAACTTTTTTACCAGACTTCAGAAGTTGATAGCCAAGATCCTGAAACCCTTCTAGCCAATTTTTTAAAAGATAGTGATTACGATGGCTCAGAGGAAGCGTTTTGGCAAGCAGCTTATGAAAAGCTCCGTAGCGGTGATGTTCGGCTCATTTTTGTCGCTGATCGCATTCCCCCAGAACTACAGCGTATTGTTGAGTTTTTAAATGAACGGATGAGTCCTACAGAGGTTCTTGCTCTTGAGTTGCGTCGTTACAGCGGTGGCGAGTTTAGCACTCATATTCCTCGCGTTTTAGGCAGAACCTCGGCTGCTCAGATTGCTAAAAATAATGGCATTCCCCCTAAGTCTTACAATCGATCAAACTGGATCGAGGCATCTTTCTTTGAATACCTCGGACAGAACCTCAAAGAGAGAGAGGTGGGAGCATGTCTTCCTTTCTGAGAGAAAAATCAAATCCCCAAAACACGTACTTCCATTGAGACCAATTTATGGGCTTTTAATATTCTCTGGAAAAGGAAGACATGCTCCCGAGAGAGGTTGCTGCCATCCGCAAAATAGTAGACTTTTGCAAAGCAAATGGTTTTAACAAAGTTGAGTTTGGAACCGGCAAAAAGCCCTCATGCAATCCAAAATGTCCTGTAATTAGCAAGCGTGCCCCTATTACTATTTGGCCTGATGGTCAAATCGGTATTAAATTAAGCTGGTTAGATGATACTGAAGCAGCAAGAGCTTTTCGAGATAAATTTCAAAGTAATTTGCGTCAAGCAGGCCTCCCCCATGAGTATTTGCCTGGGCAAATAATTTATATGGCCATAAATGAGTGGATTGAATGGGTTGATCAACTCCTAGAAGCCATGCGAGATGCAACCGAGCAAGTTCTGAATCCAGGATTTTTCCATCAATCTATTCACCCAGATCGTCTTAGTCGCTTTGGGGATTCTGGTGACGAGATTGAGCACACTTGGACTATTACAAGACCAAGAGAGCAGTAGGTAGATACTGTGCAAGCCCCTCAGAAGGCTTGACCCCGAGGACCTAACACAGTGTCTACGCCTAAAGTTCTAGGGTGTGAGTCAGTGGAGTGCAGATTTTGTAAGGTCGTTTAGAGAGAGGATTAACTCATGGTTGAAGTCGTTGAAATTCCAGTTGAGTTAACCCAGTTTCAGCTACCGCAAGCCGTGCAAGATCGCCTGCACTTGCTGCTAGATCGCCAAGATCAAGGGCATGAGCTTTCTCTAGCAGAACAACAGGAAGCCACAGGATTAATTGAATTGGCAGAGTTCTTGTCTTTGCTGCGTTTGCGGGCAACGCGGGTGATGAAGCAAGCCTAAATGACAACAATTCCAGCATCTCTACGCCGATTCGTTATTCAACGAGCCAGTGATCGTTGTGAATATTGTGGAATATCGCAACTGGGCCAAGTGGCTACCTTTCATGTCGATCATGTGATTCCTACAGTAGCAGGTGGAGAAACGACTGAGGCAAATTTAGCACTTGCATGTGTTTCTTGTGCAACTTCTCAAAAAGTGCTGGTAGCCCACGAGCTATAGCTTGGGCTTTAGGTAGGGCTGTCTATCGGTCGCAGACTTGATGTCATCGCTCTAATCACATCCGGCAACGGAGGAATTTGCCCATCACCGCGCAACCGAGACA
>QBMN01000152.1 GCA_003241845.1 Shackletoniella antarctica
ATTTCTGCTTGGAGCCTGGGACTTTCAGTCCTAGGCTCAGCGGCCAATCTGGCGACCCCGACCTGCGGTCTGGGCCACCTTAACAGGGGTAAGCAAAGGTTTTAAGCAAAGGAGTCTGAGCTGCGGCTGGGGGCAGACAGCCGAGGGGGCAACTAGCGAACTGGGCTAGCGCCGCACGATCGCCGCTGTCTGCCCCCATCGGGAGACCTACTCCGGGAAGAAAAAGTCGGTTGACTCTTCGTCTTCCTCAGCGGCAATGTAGCTGCGGTAATACTCTTCTAGATCCGACGCCCCAATGGAGCGCTCGGAGGGGTTTTCAAAAAAAGTTTTGACCTTGAGGTAGCGGCGCAGCCCCTCGGCCCCAGCATCGTGCTGGGTAGCCGCCTTAAAGTCATCGGGGAAGGTGTCGCTAACTTGCAGCCACGCTTCTTCTAAGATGTCCTCCACGTCTTCGTTAGGGGCACCTTCAATTAACGTTTCTAGCCCGTCGAGAATGTCAATTAGCTTGAGGATCTCTGGGATTTTCTCCGAATCAGACATTGAGCCGCGCACAACCAAGGGCTAAACAACCGCGAATGCTTAGAAAATCTTAGTGGAGTATGGCCCCGATTGATCGCCGATGCAGTAGAGAAGCGGGTGAGTGGATGAGTAGTGGCTTCGGAGGGAGTAGCGAGGCCGCTGGGTCAGGTTCAGTAGAATCCCCGTCACAGCGCTGGCCAGGGCGCTGTGGCACACAGGCCGTGGCAATCAGACCGCTCAGCCTTGTCTAGGGGTTGGGCGTAGCCCCCTGGGCGGCGCGCCACTCGCGCAGGCGCAGCTGGGCCTGCGCGTAGGCTTCGGTCTGGGCAGGCACAGCTTCGGCAATAGCGATCGCCCGCAGCGTATTCACAGCGGCCTCAGTCTCGGCCAGGCGCAGAATATCCCAGCTCCAGCGGGTGAGGGCCTGAATGGCCTCGACCCGCTGGGGGCTGCCCTCGGGCACCTGCTGAGCCAGGCGCACCGCCTCGGCCAGGGCGCTGACGGTACCCGTCTGGGCGGTCTGATAGGCGGCCTGGAGCTGCTGCTGCCCCACAAGCTGGCCGCGCCAGCCCCGAATGCTGCTCTGGGCCTCATCGTGCAGGGCGCGCCCCGAGCCAATGCGCGAGGCCACCGCCACCGCCTCGTTGAGGCGACCCTGGGCGGCGAGCTGGCGGGCCTGGGCCAGCAGCGGGCTGTCTTCGGCTCGCTGTAGATCGGCCCGCCACTGGCCAACTTCTCGCTGGGCCTCGTCGTAGAGGGCACGACCTGAGCCAATCTGCCGGGCGGTGGCGATTGCCCCGGCCAGATCGCCCTGCTGGGCCTGCTGCTGGGCCAGGCTGAGAATTGGTCGGTCTTCGGTGGTTTGAATTTGCCCGCGCCAGCGGCCGATCTGGGCTTCGGTATCGTCCCAGGCGGGGTTGCTGAGCGACACCTGCTGGGCTTCGATAATGGCCGCCTGGAGGTCAACGATGGTGCCGGGCAGAGCTACTTGTCTGGCCCACTCCAGCTGCGATCGCCCGGCTACCTCATCTTGCCAGCGCCGCATCAGCGCCTGGGCCTTGCTGTAGAGGGGGCGATCGGCGCTTACGCTTTGCAGCCGCACAATGCCCCCCTCCAGCCCGGTAATGCCCCCCTGCCAGGCCAGCTGGCTAGCATCGATCAGGGTGCGCATGTCGGCGATTTCGCCGCCCATGCCCAGCGCCGCTGGAATCGCCTCTAGCATTTGGCCTGCGGCCGTGGCATCGCGGCGCTCTAGAGCGGTTTCAGCCATGGCCACCAGGTCGCGGCCAAACCCGCGAATCACCGACTGGGCCTCGCTGTAGACCGGGCTTTGGCTGTCAATGCCCTGGGCAATGGCCAGGGCCTCCTGCATGGCTTTGAGGGTGCGCTGGCGGGCTAGCTCTTTAGCCTTGCCCAGCTGGTTGAGGTCATCGCGGGCGGTGGTGATATTGGCCGTCAGCTCGTCGTACTTAGTGGTCTCCCAGTAGGTGTTGCCTACGGTGAGCAGCTGAATGGCCTTGGCAAAGGCATCTTGAAAGGCCAGCTGCTTGAGATCGGCCATCGCCGCCTCGTAAATAGTCTCGGCCTCTTGCCAAATTTGGTTCCACTCGCTCACCTGCTGACTGACAACCTGGGCGGCGGCGGTGTGGTTGGGAATGCGGCGGGCGATGGCAATAGCTTCGGCAATGTCTCCCGATTGAAACGTAGTTTCGGCCAGGGCCAAAATGTTCTCTGACCAGGCTTCGATCCGCAGGTCAACCTCGCCCCGGAGCGGATGATCTGAGGGCAGTGACTGAACCAGGGCGATCGCCTCTAAATACCCTTCTACAGTGCTCTGCTCAGCATAGGCCTCGGCACACTGCACCCGCGTGGCTGCCGCCGCCGTGGGCCAAAAAATTGCCCGACAGTTGGGCAGGTTAGGAATGCGAAACAGGCTAACGGCCGACATCACCCCGACGCCGCTGACCGCCACCAAAATGCCCACCGACCAAATCGGCCAGGTGCGCGCCAGCCTTTGAACAAAAGGAACGCGAGCGGGGGGAAGGCCAGTGTGGCCAGGAATATCGCTAGGATCGCCCCGCAGAGCGGCCAGGGGGTCATAGCGGAGGCGATCGGCCTGGGTTGGGTAGTCTCCGGTCTGGCCCCTGTCGTCCAGGATTGCCCCCTGTGTCGTGGCTAAATCTCTCGCCACATCCGGGGCCAGATCAGGAGGCAGAGGGCTTGGCGGCACCGGCCTGGGGGGCAGAGCACTGGGCGGTACCGGGCGCGATCGCCGCTGACCATGCCCCCCGCCTGGGGGAGCCTGTCGTCCAGAGGTATGCTGATCTGGAGCCATGTCCGCTTCCTAGAGTGTTGCGCCGGAGGATTGCGCAGGGTGTTTGCGCCGGAGAGTTGCGCCAGAGAACTGCGCCCGAATAGCGCCCAAACTAAGGGAGCCGCCTTAGTTCCAGGGGGCTAAGGCAGTCACTGCCAAAGTCAGCCTTAGTATAGCCACGTCTTCAGTAAACGCAAGCTGTCTTAACGAGACAGCTAACCCCAGTCCCTACCCGCCTACCTGATCTTTATACTCATCGGCAGTTAGGGTATCGTCTAGCTCTTCTAAGTCGCTGGCCTTAATTTTAACCAGCCAGCCGTCGCCGTAGGGGTCGTCACCAATCTGCTCAGGGGCCTCGATCAAGACCTCATTGCGCGCTAGCACCTCCCCCGTTACCGGCGATTTCAGCTCTTCAACGGCTTTAACCGACTCTACGGTGCCAAATTTCTCGCCCTTCTCCACGGCGTCGCCGATGTCGGGCAGTTCTAAAAAGACAATGTCGCCCAGCTGGTCAATGGCAAAGGCGGTAATGCCCACGGTGACAACAGACTCGTCTTCGTCGGCGCGAACATACTCGTGGCTGTCAAGATATTTCAGATTTTCGGGATATTCAAATGCCATAGCACAACCTCAAGCGCCTAAAGAACGTAGTGGACGGTGGACTTACACCGCCGCAGGAGTCAAACGCAAGTGTGCCATGAGTCAGCGGTTTTGGCGCAGGGAATGCGGGAATGGGTAGAGGGGTGAGGGGGGTAGGGACTGGAGTTTACTACCCACTCACTTCGCTCGATAAAAGGGCCGCTTCACCACCGTCGCGGGCTTGGCCTGGCCGCGCACCTCTACCGCCAGGGTTTGGCCTACCTTGGCTAGGGGCGTGGCCACGTAGGCTAGGGCAATGGGGATATTGAGCGTGGGGGCCAGGGTGCCGCTGGTGACGGTGCCAACGCGATCGCCCTGGTGTAGCACCGGGTAGTCGTGACGGGCAATGTGGCGATCAGCCATGGCCAGCCCCACCAGGCGACGGCTCACTCCCTGGGCTTTTTGGGCTTCTAGAACAGATCGCCCGACAAAATCGTCTTTTTCATCCAGATGCACCAGCCAGCTCAGGCCCGCCTCTAGGGGGCTGGTGGTGTCGTCAATGTCTTGGCCGTAGAGGGCCATGGCGGCCTCTAGGCGCAGGGTGTCTCGCGCCCCCAGGCCGCAGGGGGCAGCGCCCGCCGCTGTAAGGGTGTGCCAGAGGGCCAGAGCGGTGGCGGGGTCGGCCATGACCTCAAAGCCGTCTTCGCCGGTGTAGCCGGTGCGGGCCACCCAGGCGGGCTGGCCGAGCAGGGTGGTGTCGGCGTGGGCGAAGCGGCTCAGCTTGCCTAGGTCGAGGCTGCTGTGGGGCTGGAGCAGGGCGGCGGCGGCAGGCCCCTGGAGCGAGATCAGGGCGCGATCGCGCGATTCATCCACCAGATCAATATCGCTGCCCGCCAGGTGCTCTAGCAGCCAGGTCTTGTCTTTGTCGGTGGTGGCCGCGTTGACGATCAGCGCCACGGTTTCAGTCTCGGCCCCCAGGGGTGACTTGAGGTAGACAATCAGGTCGTCAATGATGCCGCCCTGGGGGTTGAGCAGCACCGTGTACTGGGCCTGACCGGGCTGAAGCCGCGCCAGGTTAGAGGGCACTAGCCGTTGCAGAGCCGCGATTACCCCCGGCCCGGTGAGGGTAAATTTGCCCATGTGGGAGATATCAAATAGCCCAGCGCGATCGCGCACAGCCTGGTGTTCTTGCCTGATGCCGCTAAACTGCACCGGCATCGCCCACCCGGCAAACTCAGTGAGGCGGGCCTTTTGTTCAACGCAGGCGGCGTAGAGCGGGGTTTGCAACAAAACCATAGACGGGTGCTGTAGAGGAGAATCCTAGAATTATTCAGAGTGTACTGACAAAACCACAGACTTTCTGGATTATGTACTGTTGCCACCTAGGCTTTTTTAGGTGAGCGTATAAAAAGCAGGGCTGACAAAACGCTGCTTTTCATCCGCCTCGACCGGCAATCCCTCCCCAGGGGCATAGAGATAAAGTCAGCAGGGGGAGTGATGTGGGTAGGGAATGAAATGGCGATAGTGAAATGGTGGGCAAATGAGCCTATCGGTTGATAACTGTTCCCTCTGAATGTGTGCATCTGCATGGTTGCTCTAATGCCCCACGGCTCTTGTTTTTTGTGGAACCCGTGGCTCACCTCTCTGCATGCGGTTAGCGATGGGCTGGTGCTGGTGGCCTATTTCTCCATACCGCTGCTGCTGTTTCTCAATCGACAGCACATCGATGCCCAAATCCGCCCGGTGCTGCTGCTGTTTGCCGCTTTTATTTTCAGCTGCGGCATTGGCCACGGCCTACGCGTTTGGAACATCTGGCACGCCAACTACTGGGTAGAAGGTCTGTGGACCTGGGTCACCGCGACAATCAGCCTCTGCACCGCTTGGCATCTGAAATCAAGGGTTCCCCAGTTGCTCAACACCCACAAAGATTTGGTCGCCACCCGCGAGCTCATCGAGCAAGACCCGCTGACGGGCATTGCCAACCGTCGCGGGCTAGAAACGGCCCTAGCCGCTCTGACCTATCAGCCGACAGGCATGGTACACACTCTGGTTTTGATTGACCTCGACGGGTTTAAAGAGATCAACGATACCTTCGGCCACCTGGCGGGCGATCAGATGTTGCAGGCCGTGGCGGATGTGCTAAATCGCCACATTCGCACCCTTGATTTGGCCGCTCGCATCGGCGGCGATGAGTTTGCCCTGCTGATGGTGGGCTGCACCCCTGAAGAAGCTCTGGCCAAGACCGAGACCATTCGCCAAGAAATTCAGCATATTCGGCTGCCTGATCTGCCCCGCCGAGACGATGCTCCCCTGGTTTCGGCCAGCATTGGCCTCAGTCAGTTTGAGGCTGGCCAAGGGCTAACCTACAGCTATCAGCAGGCTGATGCCGCCCTCTATGCCGCCAAACAGGGCGGCAAAAACCAGATCAGAGTCGCTTCTGTAGCTGCCTGATGGGGGGCTGCCTGATGGGGGGCTGTTTGATTGAGTTTTGATAGCTTAATTTTTGATAAATCCGCCCAGATCGGGGCGATAGCGGGCGACAAAGCTGCCCTGGGCATCGTAGACGGCCACCTGGCGGTCGATCTGGTGGCTGGTGGTGATCACCTGCTCAATCAGCTGCTGGGCACTGGGGGTGAGCTGGTTGGTAAAGCCAAAGGTGCCGTCGGCAGCGGGGGGGGTAATGGCCTGGCGCAGGGGTTCGGCGTACTGGCTTGAGAGCACCACGCGCACCTGACTAGCATCTTCGTAGACTGTGCAGGGGGTGGCCGAAAATTCGCACATTTGGGCCAGGGTCGTGGTCAACGATTGCAGAGCCACGGCGGTGCGCAGGCGATTTTGAGAGTTGGCTAGGGCGGGCTGGTAGGTCTCTAGCAGCACCGCCCCCTCTGCCGCCAAAATCGTGTCGGTGGGAATTTGCCGGGCGCTGGCTACGGCCTGCCGCCACTGGTTTAGGGCTAGGGTCCACTGGCCCTTGGCTTCGTAGGCGGCGGCGGCGCGGGCGGCCTGTACGGCCTGGTTGTAGTTGTGGGCACCGGCTTCTTCGAGGGCGGCGCGGTTGGTGACTCGGTTGAGCTGCTGCTGGTAGTCGTCCAGCTGGGCCTGGGCTTCGTCGTAGACCATGGTGCCCTGGGGAATCAGCGACAGCCCCCGAATGGCGGCCTGCCACTCTTTGGTGGCCAACTGCCAGCCCGCCAGGGAGTTGGCCGTATCCATGCGCTGGCGGGCCAGGGTGCCGGTTTGAACAGCGGTATTAAAGTTGGCTTCGGCTTCTTCTTCGGCCACAATGCGGCGACCAATGGCGCTGTGATTGGCGCGGTACTCGCGCAGCTTTTGCCGGCTGTAGTCAAAGGTGGGGCTGTCGATGTCAATGCTCTCTAGCCGGTCAATGGCCTGTTTCCAAAGCAGGTGTACTTTGACCCAGCGCTCGACTGGGTGGGGCGGGGTTTGGCTCAGGTTGGCGGCTTCACCCGCCAGGGCCTGGGCCTGAAGGATGGCGTTGAGGGAGACAGTGCTGCGCTGGTAGCGCCGTAGATCGTTCTGGGCTACCGCATAGTAGGGCGACCAGGTGGGTACCGGGGTCAGCAGAGCGATGGCGGTCTGGAGGTCTAGGTGGGCGGTGACCAGGTCATCTCCGGTGGGCCTGGCGACCAGGGTGACCTGGGCCAGGTCATAGAACTCATTGGCCTGCTCTAGGCGATCGCAGCTGCCCACCACACAGGGCCGCGTCAGGGCATAGGCAAAGGCCCCACTGCCCACCAAAATCAGCGCCGCCAGGCCGTAGCTCCAGTAGTAGCGCAGCGATCGCAGCCCCTGGCTGGCCCAGGCCTGCGATCGCTGGCTCCAGCCTTGATCGGGGGGCTGCACTGCTGCATCGGGCAGCGCCAGCGCGGCATCGCTAAAGGGGAGGGCCGGAGGATGGAGCGATTCGCCCGCCGGGAGTGCTGCACCGTTGCTGTCGGCGATCGCCCCTTCAGACTCTAGGGAGTCGGCCTTGAGTGCAGCATCCGCTGTCTCCTGTACCGCTGGCCCCTGTCCACTGCCGTTCTGGCTATTCTCGGTGCCGCCGTTCTCTGGCACCCCGCTCTCGGTGTCGCCGTTCTCTGGCACCCCATTCTCGGTGTCGCCGTTTTCTGGCAACCCGTTTTCTGGCAGCCTATTCTCTGTACCGTTGACCTCAGCCGGAAACAGCACCTGCACCACCTCCTCAGGCTGCCAGGTAAACGTGTGCATGGCGTAGGGCTGAGGGGCCAGCTTGAGCTTGAGGTAAATACGCACCGAGAGAGCCTCTGCCATCGCCCAGTCGGCCTCGGGCAGCCCCACCGTCGGCACCAAATCGCGAAAGGCCGACTCTAGCGCCTTGAGCAGGTCGTTGGGGTCGCCCACCTCGGGAGGCGAATGCTTTGCCAGCAGCAACAGCCGCCCCGAGCGCTCTGAGCAATCGATCGCAGTTAGCCCAGGGTAAAGACTGGTCTCTTTGAGGTAGCCGGCAAAGGCTTGCTGAAGGGGTTCAAACCCCCTCTGGGTGGATGGTGATAATGAGGTCATAAAATACCGACAGATATTGCCCCAAGCAGTGACGCTCCAAAGCGCGAACGACCCAAGCAGAAACATTCCTAGAACATTATTAGTGAGTATGCTAGTTCAAGGTTGATATTCTGGGACAAGATCAACCAAATCCAGGTCTAAACGTGGAGTTCTACCTGGGGAAAACTTCTGGGGGAAAACCACCCGTGGAAAGACTCCAGACTCCGAGCTGAACCTGGTATATCTGAGGGCATATCTAGAATGAGTAGGTCTAGGGTGAGTAGGTCACGGTGCTAATTCTAATTGTGGAAGACGAAGCCGAAATCGCCCGGCTGATTCGACTTTACCTAGAAAAAGAAGGCTTTACCTGCGAGGTGTGCGAAGACGGCGAAACCGCCCTGCGCTACCAGCAGACCCTCCAGCCCGATTTAATTATTCTGGACGTCATGCTGCCCAAGCTAGACGGCCTTGAGGTCTGCACCCGCATTCGCCAGGGGCCGGGGGCCAAAGACCCCTACATTCTCATGCTCACCGCCCGAGGCGAAGAGATCGACCGCATCATCGGCCTCTCCACCGGGGCCGACGACTACCTGGTCAAGCCCTTTAGCCCCAGAGAGCTGGTGGCCCGCGTGCGCGCCCTGCTGCGCCGCAGCCTGCGCCACAGCCAAGAGGCCCCCACCCAGACCTACCGCACCGCTCACTTTAGCCTCGACCTCGACCAGCGCACCGCCCACCGTCAGGCCGATGCTGGCGAGGCCGAGCTGCTTGACCTCACCCCCCTAGAATTTGACCTGCTGGCCACTTTCATGAGCTATCCAGGCCGGGTTTGGAGCCGCCAACATCTGATCGAAAAACTCTGGGGCGAAGATTTCTTTGGCGATGAGCGAGTGGTTGACACCCACATCGCCCGCCTGCGCAAAAAGGTAGAACCCGACTCGTCGCAGCCCACCTTTGTGAAAACCGTCACCGGGGTGGGGTATCGGTTTGAAGACGAAACGGCCTGACCCATGACCCTCTGGCAGCTTGAGCAAATTCGCATCGTTCTCGTCGAGCCAGCGGGGCCGCTGAATGTGGGCGCGGCGGCGCGGGTGATGAAAAATATGGGCCTGCGTCACCTGGTGCTGGTCAACCCGCAGTGTGACCCGGCCAGTGAAGATGCGCGGCGAATGGCGGTGCACGGCGGCGATGTGCTGGCGGCGGCGCGGGTGGTGGGCGATCTGCCGGAGGCCCTGGCGGGCTGTGAGCGGGCGATCGCCACCACGGGCCGCCTGCACCCCCAAGCGCAGCCGCTAGATTTGCCGGAGACCGCCCTGCCCTGGCTGCTGCCGACCCAGCCCACAGAGAGCTTTGCCGCCGCCCTGGTGTTTGGCCCCGAAGACCGGGGGCTGAGCAATGAGGAACTGGTCTACACGCAGCGCTGGGTGAGGATTCCGGCCAGCGACGACTACCCCTCGCTGAACCTGGCCCAGGCGGTGGCGGTGTGTAGCTATCTGCTGCACCGCCAGGTGCTCAGTCAGGCTTTAGGGCAGGCTTTAGGACAGGCTTTAGGGGAATCCTTTGTCCCAGCGAGCGGGGTGGCTCAGGGGGGGCATTTAGCCCCCCTGGAACAAATGGAGGGGTTTTACCAAGATTTGGAAATCGTTTTGCTGAAAATCGGTTATCTTTACCCCCATACTGCCCCCAGCCGCATGGCGAAATTGCGGCGATTGCTGCATCGAGCCGGGCCAGACAGCCAAGAGTTGGCTATGCTGAGGGGCATTCTTCGCCAGGCCAACTGGGCGGTGAGTGGCCCGGCCAAAGACGGCTGAGGGGTAGGGCGACGGCACACAAGGCGTGAGCAGGGCAAATGGCACAGTACGACGATTCCCGCAATCCATTTTCAGCGTCTTCTGACCGGGGTGAGGCAGGTCGCGGTGAGCTAGGTCGCAGTGAGGCAGGTCGCAGTGAGGCAGGTCGCAGTGAGGCAGGTCGCAGTGGGGCCGGGTCGCCCTGGGGTGAGTCAGCCCCGGAGCCAGGTCGCGGCGGGCTACAGCTGCCCGGCGAAGCTGAAAATTCTTGGGGAGCAGGGCAATTTCAGCGGCCATCGCCAACGGCGCGGCGGCGCAATGAGTGGCGGCAGCATCAGCAGCTCACCCCCGACTTTGGGCCAGACTTGGGGCCAGACTTGGGGCCAGACTTTGGGGCAGCGCCGCCTGAGCCTGAGCCAGCGGTGCGCCCCACGACCCGCAACGCGGCGCTGCCCACCTTTAATCGCGGGCTAACGCCACCTGCACGCGTGACACAGCCAGCGCGCCCCATGGGCCAGGCGCCATCGCCGCAGCTCGGCGTTAGGCCGTTGCAGATACATCCCCACAGTACTCAGTCGCTCCCTCAGATAGGCGATGGCGCTTCACCACTACCGGGAGCAGGTCGTCCGTCGGCTGATGCGCTACCGCCCAATGTGACCCCCCTACGCCCTCTCCCCCGTCGCCCTCGCAACCCAGCTGGCCCAGGGCCAGGTCAGGCGGTACGGTGGTCAAGGCCTGACCCCTCCTCGGGGGCACCGTTGGCGACGGCCCCCGGCACCCCCCTCGATGCCGCTGCTAGCACTTCGACAGAGGGCAATACCCCGCCCCGGCGATCGCGGGCGGCGGCGGCCCGCAAAAAATTAGCTAACCCACCGCTGCCGCTGCTCTACCTGATTCGCCTGGTGATTTTGGGGGTTGGGGTGGCGGCGATCGCCGGTACCCTGCTGTCGGTGCTCAGCCCCAGCAACGTGGCCTCTTCCCGCGATGGAGAGTCCCTGCCCCCTCGGGATGCCCCCGAGCTGGGCACTGCGGGGGCGCTGATCCAGGGCACCGCCGCCACCGCCATTACCGACCTGCGTCTGACCAGCGAGATCACCCGTCTCAGGGGCGAGCTAGAGCAGCTGTCTACCCTCACCCCTGGCCTCACCCCGGTAGCCTTTGCAATCGATCTCGACTCGGGTCAGTACGTTGACCTGGGCGGAGCCGAGCCGGTGGCGGCGGCCAGCACCATCAAGGTGCCCATTTTGATCGCCTTTTTGCAGCAGGTCGATGCGGGCACCATGGCCCTCAACCAGTCTTTGGTGCTGCAAGAAGACTCCATGGCGGGCGGCTCTGGCACCCTGCGCGGCGAAGCCGTAGGCACCGAATACACCGCCCTCGACATCGCTACCCGCATGATTGTGGTCAGCGACAACACCGCCACCAACATGATGATCGCCGCCCTAGGGGGCGTTGAGGCGCTCAATCAGACCTTTGTCACCTGGGGGCTAGAGCACACCGTGCTGCGCAACCCCCTGCCCGATATTGAAGGCACCAACACCACTAGCGCCAAAGACCTGGCCCTGATCATGGCCTTGATCGACCAGGGGGGGCTGCTGATGCCGCGATCGCGCGATCGCCTCTTCAGCATCATGCAGCGCACCCAAAACGACAGCCTGATTCCCTCGGGCATTCGCGACCAGTCGCTGACGGCCAACAAAACCGGCGACATTGGCGGCATGCTGGGCGATGTCGCCCTGGTGGATGTGCCCAATGGTAAGCGCTACGGCCTGGCGGTACTGGTGCAGCGCCCCAGCAACGATGGCCGCGCCAGCGAGCTGATTCGCCGCATGACCGAAACCATCCATGCCGAAATGGCCCAGCCCATTGCCCCAGTGGGCAACCCCAACGCCGCCCCGGCCCCCCTCAGC
>QBMN01000153.1 GCA_003241845.1 Shackletoniella antarctica
GATGTGTACCAACTATCAGCGCACCTCCTCAGCTGTGGAGGGCCGCAATGGCTATCTTGCCCAGCGACATCACGCCTCCCGGGGCTTTTCGGCACAGGCCTTGGCAGTGCTGACTATCCTCCACAATTTTGACCTCACGCGCCCTGACGGTACGACGGCGGCTCAGCGACTCTTTGGCCATCCGTTTCCTGACCTCTTTGAGTCTGTCTTGAGTACTTTTACAGAGTTACCTATGCCTAGACGGTCTTCTTCGTCACAACAGCCCAATCCCTGGTACGGTCAACCTGTCCCGGCTTAAGTTGATACCCCCACCAACCGTAGAGCGTTTGCAGCAAACAATCTTGAATAAGCAAGAACCCGATCATTTTGTTCAGGTTCCTGTTTATAACTACTCAAACAGCGCAGCATAGGAGTAGCATAGTGGGCAATGAATTAGTCTGCATAGATATTCCATAATGCTCAGCTTTGTTGGGTTTTGCTAGCGCTCTACCTAACCTACAACTAGATCGGCTCACACAAACTCTTGAAGGTTACAGAGTAGGCCATTACGTGATGCACTGCTCAGGCATCTTATGAAGCCACAACTCGCGTTTGAGCTTGCGTAAGAGCCTTCGGTTTCACCACAATTTCTACATCGCTTCCTAAAGCATTTAAGAAACGAAAGAGCCGCGAAGTTGAAAAGCCTGACAGTTTACCATTGATCAACGCTGACACTTTGGGTTGGTCAATGCCTAAAAGCTCTGCTGCCTCAGCTTGAGTCATTTTTTGGCTGGCAACAATGCCGCCAATCTTACGGGCAAGCTCTGCTTTAACCAACAATTCGTCTGGGTTTTCTAGCCCTAAATCTGCGAATATATTGCCGCTGCCTGTTTGAACTCCAATGGGTTCGGTCATATCATTTTGATCCTTTTAACTACTATTATCTTCTAGATAGTGGTCTTGGGCACGTTTAAGCCTTGCCTCAATCAATTCAATATCTTGTTTAGGAGTCGCAATACCCTGCTTAGACTTCTTTTGAAAGGCGTGTAGGATTTAAAGCACACCAGCTAGTTTTATGATGTAAACGGCTCGGCAAGTATCTCCGTCAAAGTTTTCTACAACTTCAAGCACCCCAGATCCCTTGAACCCTTTAAGTGGTTTGGCCGAAGGATGTTTCTCACCACATTGGGCTAAGTACAAGGCGTATCCAATATCTTGCCGCACCTCTCCTGGAAACTCCTTCGGATCTTCAAGAGAACTGCCTACCCATTTAACTAGCTTTATCAATGCACTCACGCTCTCAGTATGCTAGTTTTGGCATAGGAGGTCAATTAACCCCGTGAAGCCAAGTCTCTTAAAAATGTTGGCTATAGATGCCTACACCAAGTCCAGCTCGGGACCTATGGTTTTGCCACAGGCAGAACTCCACTTCTGGATTTGGATGCGGTGTATGTTGGCTCAGGAATCAGCTATATCTAACAAATCGTGGCAGAATGCGTGCGATCGCTCCTATCCCACTCCCACCCCAGTGGAAATTGACCCCGAGCTTTTAGACTCCTCAACTCGCTACAAGCTGCTGATTGGCAGCGTTGTGCCCCGGCTGATCGCATTTGTCTCTAGCCTGTTGCCCGAGGGCGTCGCCACCCTGGCCCCTTCCTCTACTTCAATGCCGCTGGCCACAGGCCCCTGGCGCTGATGTTTAGCATTAGCCTCAAGCCCAACGGCAGCGAAAAAGACACCCTGCGCAACGTGCGCCCCCTCAGCCACATCATTCAGCCGCCCCGCTTGGCCGAGTCGCCCGTGGCCTTTGAGTGCCGCACGCTGCAAATTATGCCGGTGGGCGAGTTTCACATTGTGATTGGCCAGGTGGTGCACCTGTTTGTGCGCGACGACATGCTGAGCGAAAACAACCGCATTGATGTCGATCAAGTGGGTGCCCTAGGGCGCATGGCGGGCTATGCATACTGCCGCACGGGCGACCTGACCTAGGGCTGGGCTGGTTCTTCTTTTTGCTGGCGCATTAGCTCTACCCCGCGCGAGGTGCCAATGCGAGTCGCCCCCTCTTGTATGAGGGCCACGGCCTGGGCCGCTGTGCCAATGCCGCCCGACGCCTTGATGCCCACCCGCCCCTGGGTTAGCTCCCACAGCTGGCGCACGACTTCGGCGGTGGCACCGCCCTGCCAGCCGGTGCTGGTTTTGAGAAAGCTGGCCCCGGCATCCATGCAGATCTCGGCAGCGAGGGCGATCTCTGCTGGGCTGAGCACGGCGGTTTCGAGAATGGTTTTGACCAGCAGCCCGGTCTCTTCGCAGATGGTGGCGATTTCGCGGTGGATGGCGTCGGTTTTGCCTTCTTTGAGCCAGCCCAGGTTAATTACCACGTCTAGCTCATCGGCACCGTGCTCGGCGGCCTCCTGGGCTTCGTAGAGCTTGGTGGCCCCGGTGGTGGCCCCGGTGGGGAAGCCGATCACGGTGCAGACCTTGGCCTTGCTGTTGTGCAGCAGCTCTACGGCCTGGGCCACGTGGCTGGGGGCAATGCACACCGCTGCAAACCCGTAGCGATCGCACTCTGCACACCACTGGGCCACCTGCTCGGTGGTCGCCACTGGGCTGAGCAGCGAGTGATCTATATAAGGAGCTAGATCTACCCCGTCATCGGCTGTTGGTCTTCGGGCCATGGGTCTAACCGTCTGTAGGTGTCAAACTCTGTAAATATCAAACATCGATGTGGCCTGGGGCTGCGATCGCACTTCACTATATAGCGTTCTGGCGGCAGTATGGGCGGCAGCTGAGCGGCAATTGGCCCGTTACTTGAAGAAATGTATCGCAGGCATCCGCAAATTCACCCAGACTTTCCCCAAGTGACAGGGGTGCTGGCTTCATCTAACTTCAACAAACCCCTCTGCTTTTCTCTTTGATTGACTAAGCGTTAAAAAAAAGCGGTTTATTTAGGTCAGCCGAATCTGAGAAAAAGCCACGCTTGTTCACAGATGAACTGCTTGAGCACCTTGATCCCGAAATAAACAAGTTAGAGGTTGTCAAAATGCGATCGCTCAAAAGTGAGTCGCAGCCTTCCTTTGGCCTTCTTTTTTTGATATTAACAGCCCCAGCGTTGTTTAAGTTAGTTACAACGCTTAATCTCAGTGGGAGTGGCTGTGCCCTCTGGTTGAAGAGATAAAGGCCTTCCCCAATCAACGCAATATCAGCTAAAACCGTCACCAAACTACAAAGAAGACAGTGTTTTTGAGGCTAATTTAGAAAATCTCCAGATATTAAAATGTTGCGTATTAACGCCATGTTTTCGACTGAGGCTAAAGCGATAAAACATAGTAGTTGAACCGAAGACATCTTTTAAGGATTAGCCCCATGAGCCTTGAGCCCACTGAGTTTATGTCAAAGATGGTGTCGCGCATTGGCTTTAGTGCCGACGACCGCAAAGTGCTTCAGTCTACGGCTGACTGGGGTTTAGAAATTGCCCCCGAAATGGCCGACTATTTCTATGAGTATCTGGGTCGCGACGCTGAGATGAGCGCCATCCTCAACGAGTCTGAGGGCCGCATTCACCGCCTGCGCGAAACCTTCGTAGCCTGGTTCCACGAAATGTTTACCGGCATGGATGACTGGGGCGATGCCTACGCCGAGCGGCGCTGGCGCATTGGTCTAATTCACGTGCGTATTGGCATTGGCCCTCAGCACGTGGTGCCCGCGATGGCGGTAGTCGTACACGAGGCTGGCAAGCGCGCCATCGCCGATGGCAAAGACCAGCAACTGCGCGATGCTCTGGCCAAAATTTGCATGGTTGACCTGGCCTTTATTGAGCAAGCCTACATTGAAGTTACCTCAGCAGCAGTGCTCAAAGAAACGGGCTGGTCTGAAGGGCTCTTTAGGCGGCTGATTGCCACTGGCGCTGGGGCAATGTAGCCCAGCTAACCGCGCTTGTTTGAAACCTGTTAACTAAATTATTTCACCCACAAAAAGAGAAAATCACCATGGCTATCAGCACCGAAAAACTCACCAGCATTCTTCAGAACTTTGTCACCTCTACCACTGATATTCAAGGGGCGGCGGTGGTCACCCCCGACGGCTTGCCCCTAGCCGCTACCCTGCCCGGCGGCATGGATGAAGAGCGGGTTTCGGCCATGTCGGCAGCCATGCTTTCCCTGGGAGAGCGCATTGGCAGTGAGCTAGCCCGAGGCGGCATTGACCGCATCTTTGTCGAAGGCGACAAGGGCTACGGCATTCTCACCAGCTGCGGCGAAGACGCTGTGTTTCTGGTGCTAGCCGACAAAGCTGCCAAGCAGGGCCTGCTGATGCTTGAAATCAAACGCACTCTGGCCGATCTTAAAGCCGTTTTGATGTAGCGCCTGATGGCAAAAAACACCCCCCTTTCTAAGGGGGGCAGGGGGGATTCATAACCCTTGCTGGCCCCCTTAGATCTACTTTGCACCCCGGCATTTATGGTGTATCCCCCACAACCTTTGATAGTGATCTTCATTGCCTCCGCCCACCCATGGAAATCATGCGTTTAGTGGTCACCGGCCCCGTGGGGGCCGGTAAGTCGACCTTTATTCGATCTGTCAGCGAAATTGAGGTGGTCGATACTGACCGCCGCGCCACCGACGATGCCCTGCTGATCAAAAAGCGCACTACCGTTGCCTTTGACTTTGGCCGCCTCCAGTTTGGCCCCGACATGGCTCTGCACCTCTACGGCACCCCCGGCCAGTCGCGCTTCGACTTCATGTGGGACATTTTGATTCAAAAGGCCCACGCCTACATTTTGCTGGTGGCGGCCCACCGGCCCCACGAGTTTCGTGAGGCCCGCCGCATCATGACCTTCATGAAGCAGCGATCGCCCGTGCCGATGATCATCGGCCTCACCCACACCGATTGTCCCGGTGCCTGGGATGCCGCCAACATTGCCCTGGCTCTGGGCTACCCCAACCCCGCCCGCCGCCCGCCCGTGGTCGCCGTCAACGCCAACGAAACCGCATCGGTAGCCGAGGCGGTCATTGCCCTAGTGCAGTACACCTGGGCCGGCAGTTTAGCCCCCACCGCCTAACGCCCCGCCCATGCAATTTTGATAGACGGCAGGCGGGATCTACAGAGGCGTTGTTGAAGCTACCGATACCAGGAATTCACCACCCCTACTCCCCACTTGTCCACACGCCCACCCACTCACTCGCCCACAGAAAGGGATAGCACCCATGACTGTCACCGGATACCTCGCCGATTTCTCTTTGCCCGAACTGTTCCAGCTATTAGAACAGGGCAACAAAACCGGCCTGCTCACCATTTGCACCCTCAACGACAAAATCAGCGTTGAGCGCCACAACCACCACATCTGGTTTAGCCAGGGGCAAATTGTCGCCGCTGGCAACAGCCTCGACCAGCAGGGCCTGATGCGGTTGATTGCTCAGCGAGGCTGGATGGGCGATCGCGCTGTCTCTCGGCTGGCCCAAAGCTGTCAGGTCAACACCCCCCTGGGGCTATGCCTCAAAAATCAGGGGGTGATCACCGCCGAACAGCTCAAGCTGCTGTTCTACACCCAGGTGATGCGCCAGGTGTGCGCCCTGTTTGCCCTCCCCGACGGCTGGTTTCAGTTTGACCCCAAGGCTCCTCTGCCCGTGGCCGAAATGACCGGCCTAATCGCCACCGCCACCGATGTCACCCTGGCCGGGCTGCGCGCCCTCAAAGACTGGGCCGCCCTCGACGAAAAACTGCCCGACCCCTCATCGGCGCTGGTCAGCGTGGTCGAAGGCAAGCCCAACCTGCGCCTCAACCCCAACGAATGGCAGGTGTGGGAGTTTACCAACGGCACCATGGCCCTTAAGGATGTCGCCCAGCACCTCAACCTGTCGGTAGCCAAGACCCAGCAGATTGCCTTTCGCCTGATCGTCACCGGTCTCGCCGAAGAAATGCCGCTGATGGCCGCTCCCCCCCCCTCGGCCTTTGACCTGCTAGAGGCCGACCCAGAACCCCATCTCGCCCCAAGCCAAGCCCCCGCTACCGCCAATGCGGGTGCCCCCCCGGTGAGTCAATCGTTCTTGCAAAACCTAGTCGGCTTTCTCAAAAGCAAGGTGTAGCTATGACCCAAAATGCCCTCCGACTGCTTCAAGGATTTTTAGGCCTGCTAAAGCTGGCCGACCTGCTGACCAGCCCCTCTGGCCTCGCCCTCGCGCTGTGGTTTTGGCTCCACCTCACCCTGCCCTACGACACCGCCCTAGCTTTCTGGCTGTCGGCCCTGGTGCCGCTGCTGCTGGCGAGCAACGAAACCGCGAAAGAATAGGTCTTGAATTTTGAACTTCAGGCCCTAACTCCACCACCTCCCCTAATCCCCCACTCCTATGAACCCCACCACCCTCCAAACCTTCACCTGGGATGACTCCCTCAGCACTGGCGTACCGATGATCGACGCCCACCACAAAGAGCTAATCGCCGCCGTGAATGATCTGGGGCAGGCGATCGCCCACCATAAAGGGGCCACCGCGATCAAAAAGCTGTTCGTCTTCCTCAAATTTTATGCCGAGTGGCACTTTGAGCACGAAGAAGCCTGCGCCGCCAAGCATAAATGCCCGATCGCCGAGGTCAACCAGCAGGCCCACGCCACCTTTATCAGCACCTTTGGCCACCTGAACGATCAGTACAAAGCCAGCGACGCCAGCGAGGTTGTTGCCTTAGAAATCTACGAGAAACTGGTGGACTGGCTGACCAGCCACATTCTCAAAATTGACACCCACATCGGTCGCTGCATTCGCAGCGCCACCTAGGCGTCGCTGGAGCCAGCGCCGTTGGCCAAGCGCTGGCTTTCGTCAAACTGGGTCTGGTCAAACAGGTGTACCGTGCGAATCGGGTAGGGAATCGAAATACCCGCCTCGTCGCAGGCGGCCTTGAGGGCGATCGCCACCTGAGACTTAATCCGCCGCACCTCGGCAATCTGCGGCGGCGTCCAGTAGCGCACTTTAAAGTCAATCGAGCGATCGCCAAAGCCCACCACATCGACCTCAGGAGCTGGGTCACTTAACACCCCATCGGCGCGGTTGATCACATTGAGAAAGGTCTGCTTGGCCAGGGGCAAGGGGGTCGTGTAATCGACGCCAATATCTAGGTCGGTGCGGCGGCAGCGAAAGGCGGTCAGCACCCGCACCGGGTTGGTAAACACAATCGCATTGGGAATCTCCACCAGCTCTCCGGTATAGGTGCGCAGCTGGGTCGAGCGAATCTTGATCGCCTCCACGGTGCCCTCGTAGTCGCCCATCACCTACCACTGGGGCGTGCGATCGTCATCTGCCCTAGCGGGCTTGCCTGAGGCAGGGGAAGTAGTTGAACGGCTCTAGAGAGAACAGCCCAAAAATTGCTCGTACCCGCGGTTGAACTGCTCTTTGCCGCCCTGCTCGACAATGCTGCCGTGGGCCATAATCACCCGATCAAAATTCCACCTGAGAACCTGCTCCGCCGCTGCTTTAACCGTCTCTTTGTCTGTGGTTGCAATGCGCTCTAGTAGCGATGGACTGAGGCTTTCATAGCTGCCACCAACCTTAGTCACCAACTGAGTCAGCCAAGGAAAGCTCCGATCAAAGCAAAAGGCTGTATCCGTCAAAATCAGCGTGCGACTGGTGACATGGAAAAACACCCACTCATCCAGCGGATCTGGGCCGCTCGGGCTAAGAGTTTTGAATCCATCGAAGAACAGGCGCTCAATCCCATTCCACGGGCTGTTTGCACCACCTGCTATAACTTGGGCGATCGCTAAATCTGGCTTCTTTGCCCTTAGCCCCGCCGTAGCCCAAAACGTCGCCGCTGGGTACGCCGCCTTAAACTCCGTAGCGAATAGGTAGTGGTAGAGGTTGGGCGCAATAATATGCCCAACCGTCCCTAGCTCATCTAGCTCGCCCCCTAGGTCATCGCTCACCTGAATCGGTGAAATAACGACCAATTCGCCCCCTGCTAGGCGAATCACCGTCATGCGGGTGCCAATGCTCAACCCAAAATATCGCAGCGGCTGCTCAGCTACCCAAAGATCTCGATCAATTGCCCTGAGCATGGTTAAACATCTAAAGAGAATCCCTCACTTAGGGACGTGAGTCTAAATAAGGTACCGGAAGCGTTGATCGCTGTAGGGTGCATTCGCGAAGCAATGCACCAATGGGAAAGATGGCAATGGGTACGTTATTTTCTTGCGCGTCCCTTAGGACAATTCTGGAAACGAAAATACCCAAGGATTTTGCTGCCTCCTAAGGACGCAGGCTCTGCGCCCCTACCTGGTGGTATTTTCTTTCCTGGAGACCTCCTTGCCCGCCGCGCGTGCCTCAATGGCGTATCTGGGCCAGAAAAACTAGGCTGGATGCAACCCACGCTACAGGTAATGGTACCGACAGGAAATAATCGTCAAATAGTGATCATCCACGGCGTAGACCAGGCGATGGGTGTCGTCAATGCGGCGCGACCAGAAGCCAGCTAGATTCTCCTTCAGGGTTTCGGGTTTGCCAATGCCCTCAAAGGGCAGGTTCTTAGTCGCCTGAATAAGTGAACTAATGCGCTTTAGGGTCTTTTTATCCTGGGTTTGCCAGTAGAGATAATCCTTCCAGGCGGCATCAGTCCAGACCAGCTTGCGATCACCCATCGAGCAGAGCTTTCTCCGTGGTTTGACCCTGGCGATACTGAGCGATAGATTGCTCTAAATGTGCCGCATTAGCCGGAGATTTGAGCAAATAGACGGTTTCTAGCAGACTGTTGAAGTATTCAAGCGACATCACGACAGCATCCTCAGCATCTCGCCGAGTAATGACCGTGTAGTCAGCGTCGTTAGTGACCTGATCCAAAATGGCTTTCAGCTTGTTTCTGGCTTCGCTGAAGGTGACAACTCGCATGGGCAAACCTGTCGGGTTACTTGTACAAGTGTAGCGCGATGCTCGTTCCGAGACATTGCATGAACGCCCAAACGGCGCATTGTTGGTGGGCAATGCCCACCCTACGACTCCCCATTCACCTACCCACTCCCCTAGGGCAACCAGGGATATTGCCGAAAATCTGGCTCCCGCTTTTCTAAAAATGCCTGCCTGCCCTCGGAACCTTCTTCGGTCATGTAGTAGAGCAGGGTGGCGTTGCCCGCTAGCTCTTGCAGCCCCACCTGGCCGTCGCAGTCGGCGTTAAAGGCCGCCTTGAGACAGCGAATGGCGATCGGGCTTTTTTGTAGAATTTCCTGCGCCCACTTCACGCCTTCAGCCTCTAGCTGATCCACCGGCACCACACAGTTCACCATGCCCATGTCGAGCGCGTCTTGGGCGCTGTACTGGCGGCAGAGATACCAGATTTCGCGGGCTTTCTTTTGCCCCACCATGCGGGATAGGTAGCTGGCCCCAAAGCCACCGTCAAAACTGCCCACCTTAGGCCCCGTTTGGCCAAAAATAGCGTTGTCGGCGGCGATGGTGAGATCGCACACCACGTGCAGCACGTGGCCCCCGCCGATCGCATAGCCCGCCACCAGGGCAATCACCACCTTGGGCATCGAGCGAATCAGCCGCTGCAAATCGAGTACGTTGAGCCGGGGCACGCCGCCCTCATCCACATAGCCGCCGTGGCCGCGCACGCTCTGGTCGCCGCCCGAGCAAAAGGCATATTTGCCGTCGGTGTGGGGGCCAGCCCCGGTGAGCAGCACCACGCCAATGCGGCTGTCTTCGCGGGCGTTAGAGAAAGCCTCGTACAGCTCGACGATGGTTTTGGGGCGAAAGGCGTTGCGCTTGTGGGGCCGATTGATGGTGATTTTGGCGATGCCATCGGCCTTTTGGTAAATGATGTCGTCGTAGGGTTTAACGTCTTGCCAGTCAACCTGCATGGGGAGAGCGTCCAGTTAACACAGGCTTCTAGCCTCTCATACTGGGGGAAGTCTTGAACCATGTTGATCGCATCCTAGAAGGCAACCCATGGGCTAGGGGTAAAGGGGGTGCTGATAACTACAACCCCATGAAACCCTAGGTTTTGCCGCCTGCCCCAGGAGCTAGGCATCGACCCTATCAGCCATGGCATGATTAGGTGAGTGGTTCAAGTTGTGCCACCGCTCTACAGATTTGCCAATCTTCCTTCTCGCGCGAGGTGATTTCATGGACGGCGTGCAGTTTTTGATCAATGAAAAAGGAGAGAAAACAGCCGTCTTACTAGATCTTGAGCAATGGGGAGATCTCTGGGAAGACTTTTACGACCTTCTCGTCTCTCGATCGCGAGCACAGGAAGAAACCGTCAGCTGGGACGACCTCAAAGCCGAACTCGAACCGGACGGTGCCAATAATGGCACCGTATGAGGTCCAGTTCAAGGCCTCAGCGGCCAAGGAATTTCGTAAGCTCACCCTAGAGGTTAAAGGCCGCATTCAAAAAGCTATTGATGGGCTGAGAACTGATCCTCGACCTGCTGCCATGAAGAAATTAGCAGGCGAAACCAACCTTTACCGCATCCGCGTAGGCGACTACCGTGTCGTTTATGAAATTGATGACAGTAATCAATTTATCGTCGTCACCCGTGTTAGACACCGCCGTGATGTATATCAGTAGGCCAACTCCAGCATTAATTCACTGTCCGTTGCCGTTTCTCAACATCCTACATCTGCTTTAAGTGGTGCAGGCTGAAGAGCTGCTGCTCATCTACCCACACCTGCACAGGATGGAACCCGGCCTCCATCGCCAGCAGCTGAAACTCGTCGATGGTGTATTTGTAGGAGTGCTCGGTGCGCAGGGTTTCGCCCTGGCGAAAGCGGATCTCGGCATTGCCCAGGTGGACGGTTTGGTCGCTGAGGCTGGCGATCGCCATCTCAATCCGCCCTTCCGCCTCGTTGTAGCGTGCCCGATACTCAAACTGAGTCAGGTCAAAGTTGGCCCCCAGCTCCCGGTTAATGCGCGTCAGCACATTTAGCGCAAACTCTGCCGAAACCCCCTGGGCATCGTCGTAGGCGGGTTCAAGAATCATCGGAGACTTCTTTAGATCTACCCCGACAATCAAATCGCCCAGCAGCGCCACGGTTTTGAGAAAGCTAATCACCTCGACAGGCTCCAGATTGCCAATGGACGAGCCGGGAAAAAAGCCTATAGTGGGGCGGTTTTGTAGCTCAGGGATGGCGGCGATGGGCAGGGGTTTTGTGTAGTCGGCACAGACTGCGATCGCATCCAGCCTTTCAAAATCGCCCATCAGCGCCGCGCAGGCCTCTTGCAGGTGCTGCCGCGAAATATCGACCCCCACGTAGGTCGTCACCTGGGGCGCGGCCTTGAGCAAAATGCGAATCTTCTGGCTGCTGCCGCTGCCCAGTTCCACCAGCACCCGGTGATCCAAAGCCGCCGCAATCTCCCCGGCATTGACCCGCAGAATCTGCATCTCCGTGCGGGTCAGGTAATATTCCGGCAGTTGGCAGATGGCGTCAAACAGCTCAGAGCCGCGCTTGTCGTAGAGAAACTGGGGCGACAGCACCTTCTGTGGCAGGCTCAGCCCCCGCAGCACCGCGCTACGAAAGTCTTCTGCCGGCGGGTGAAAGTCGTAGAGCTTGACGGGGGAGGGTTTGGTTTGGAGGGGCATGGGGAGTGGATGAGTGGGTGAGTGGGTGAGTGGGTGAGTGGGT
>QBMN01000154.1 GCA_003241845.1 Shackletoniella antarctica
GCCTCTTTGCGCAATCCCTAGGGCCTGTCTTTACCAGCGGTGATTGAGAAATTGCGTTTAAACCTATAGGAATTTTCTTGAGCTGATTCTCGTCCAAAAATAATTCCTCAAGGCTTCTCAGGTTTCCAAACTCCTCGGGAATTGAAGATAGCTTATTTCCGGAAATAATCAGTTCTCTTAGATATAGCAAGTCGCCAATTCTTCTTGGAACCGAAGTCAAGTCATTTCGCGCAATAGAGAGCTCTACTAGGCCAGAAATCGATCCTATCGAACCAGGAATTCGAGACAACTGGTTATTGTCCAAGAAAAGCTGCTTTAGATTAGCTAGATCACCTATTTTTCTGGATATTCTTTTCAGATTGTTTTTGGAGATATCGAGGAAGTTTAACTTTCTTAAGCTCAATATTTCGGACGGTAAATCCGAGAACTCGTTCTCAGAAATTGATAAGTCTCTTAGCTCGGAAAGTTTTTCCAATTCAATTGGAAGAGAGGATAGATGATTCCTATGGAGGTAAAGACTTCTAAGATTGACAAGGCCGTCAATATCTTTTGGTATGGCGGATAATAAATTTTGATTAAGTGCTAGAGTCAGCAGCCGAGAGAATTTCCTTAGAAGTCCACTAGGCAAGCTCTCTAAGTTATTGCCAGAGAGATCAAGGAATTCTAGACTTGAAAGAAAACCCAATTCATCCGGCAGATTTTCTATTTGATTCTCAGACAAATTAAGATGCTCAAGATCTCTGATAAGGCCTAGTTCTTTTGGTATTTCTTTTATTTGATTTTTAGAAAAATCTATTTTTGTTAGCTGATCGAGCAATCCTATTTCTAAAGGTATTGAATTAAGCCTGTTTTCAGACAGATTCAGGTCAGGTATCTTTCTTAAATTCCCTATTCCCTGAGGAATCTTCTCCAGATCGTTATTTTGGAGATAAAATTCTTTAAGATTTACTAGGAGGCATATTTCGTCAGGAATTTCTGTGATTCTATTCTCTGATGCATTAAGTCTTATTAGGTTTGTTAGGAGCCCTATCTCCTTCGGTATTTTCGTTAATTTATTGCTGCCAATATTGAGCCTATTTAAGCGAGTTAAATTGCCCAGAACATGTGGCAATTCCATTAAGTTGTTGTGATATAGATTGAGTACATTTAGATTTTTTAATTTACCTATTTCTTCAGGTAGTATTTTTAATTTATTCCCAGAAAGGTTGAGGATTTTCAGGTTGACAATTTCTCCTATGCTTCTCGGCAGAACCTTCAAGCCTAAAGATGAAAGAGTCAGTGTGCTTGCTCCGCGGGCTAATGCCTCTTGAATTCGGTATTCAGCAACAGCTTGTTCTTGATCTAAAGTGAGTTTTTCTGGATCCAAGTCTACGGATTTAGCGATCGCCCTCACACTCTCCCCACTCACCCGCTTCCCCCGCTCCGGGTGAAATAACCGGCTCACCGTGTCGGCACTCACCCCCGCCCGTTCCGCAATAGCCGCAAACGTCAACTTCTGGGCTGCTTTCGCCGCCTGTAGCTGCTTCAGCCCCTCTGGGCTGGCGAGAAAACTGCGCGGTTGAGACGACATGGCGGTGCGGGGGGTAGCGGTTCTGCTTCAAGGGTATCCGGCAATTTTAGATTTTGGATTGCCGATTTTAGATTGAGAATGCCGTAGGGTGGCGTTAGGCGGTCAATATCCTGCGCTACTATCCCCCGATCGCCGCAACCCACCGCCCACCCATAGCCAGAACCCAGTTTATAGCAACCCTGCGGCTAGGCCGAACGACTCGAACTAATTGCCCCTGCAATGTTTCGGCATCCAGAATAGCTGCATGAATGCGATTTGCTAGAGCCTGCCAATCGCGATCATTCGAGCAATTAATGATCCCAGCATGATTGGGTTGCAGACGATGGAGTTGCTTAAAATCTTGCCGGTTGAGAGTCAAAACAGCTTGATTGTCCTGGGTGGCAAAGGCCAGCACCTGCTCATCAGGAATCTTCAGCCCGGCTTGACCCGCTGCTTGCACTGTCAGCACATCGTGGCCTAGCTGCCGCAGCAACTCCACCACAGGGTAAGGAAAATGCTCGTCTGCGTACAGCCTAGCCAAGGCTACGCCGCCTGATTATCATGAATAGCAACCTCAACCTCCTCAGGGTGGGCCGCGACATAAATCCAGGCATTGGCCAAATCGTTGGCGGTTAGGGTAGGGTAGCTGGTCAGCAAGTCGGCATCGCTGTAGCCAGAGCGTTTAGCCTCTACCAGCCCCCAGATAGGAATTCGCGTATTGGCAATACATGCTCGCCCCCCACAAACTCCTGGTGTTTTTTCGATGCTACGCCAGGGATTTCCCAGACTTTGCACCAGGATATAGATTGCGCTGGCCTGCTCATCGGGAGAGAGCGATCGCAGGTGTTGCTCTAAGTCTTGAAGTGCCATACCTGTTCTGGTAAGAGTCGTGCGCTGAATTTCTTTAATCAGCTTAACGATATGAAGGGCCGTGTTGCGATTCTGCTGAGTTCACTACGCCAAGTCTTCAAAGGCGTTGGTGTCAAACTCAACGGGCTTCATCCTAAGCCAAGTTCGGCGATCGCTGCCTCCAAGGCAACTCCGCTTGAGCATTTCCTGGCAATCAGAAACATACTGCACTTGGGAGTCATTCATTGTGGCTGGCGGCACTTTAGCTACTTAAAGTTTAGCAAGCGCTATTTCAACCAACGTCAACCACTGGGTCGTCTTCGCCATCTGTAGCGGCCTCAGCCCCTCCGGGCTGGCGAGAACACCGCGCGATTGAGACGACATAGCCGCACAATTCGGCCTCATAGAGGCATAGTTATAGGCTTCGACGCTTTGATTCTTACAAATCAAGCGCTTGAGACCTTTTCTGCTCTCTTATGTCAGTGCCATTCTCCCATAGACAACTTGCTCTGCCCAGTTTTGAAAAATTCTATAGATAGACACACAGAAGCTAACAAAGGCGAGGCTTTGCAGCCAGCGGGCAGGCTCTCGCCAGACTACTCAGAAGCCTGTCCATCTCGTCGGCCTAGCTCATACACGCCGCAGCCGATCGCAGCAATCACCCCAAGGCTAACGGCCCAGCTGCCACCCAGCGACAGGGTAAGACCGTAGTGAGCCAAGCCGCCCACCAGCAAAAACGGCACTATGCCCAGCAGCGACGCCGCCGGAGAGTCTTCGCCTAGCCGATTTTCAAGGGCTAAAACCACCCCCTCAGCTAGGGGAGAAAAACCCCAGTAAAGGGCGATCGCCCACAGAGCCGTGCCCGCAACAATAGCGGTGTCGAGAACGGCAGACAGATGCGACAAAAAAGTCATCCAGGAACTGTGAGGGAAACAAACCGACTAGCCTCGGTACCCACTTGGGTTTGTGTCGATGGGGCTAGAGCTGATCGCGATCAGGACGGTAGGGGGGCATGCCAGGGTCGCTACGGTAGCGATCATTGTATTCACCGCGGTTCTTTGGCGGGCGACGGCGACGCAGACGCTCATCTGTAGGGCGAGGGGCACTGCCATAGTTGTCTTGGCCATAGGGGCCTTCTTGGGGGCGATTGTTGCCGGGGCCAGTCGTGGGCCGATCCACCGGGCGATCGTCGCCAGAGCGATCCATTGGCCGATCCATCGGCCGCTCTATGGGCAAATCGTCGCGGCGCATGGGCCGACCATCCCCATAGACATCGGCATTGTAGGGAGGGCGACCTGGCTCACCGCGCCCCTCCAGCATGGGGCGCGGGCGGTTGTAGGGGTCGGCAGGGCCGTAATCGCGATCAATCTCGGCGCGTAGATTAGCGCGGTTGTCGGGCGCGTAGACAGGCGGGCGACCGCCACCTCGGGAGGGGCGATAGCCACCGCCACCGCCAACATCGCCCCCATCGCCCGGAAAGCCCGTTCTGACCAGCGGCGTTCTGGAATTAATGTTTTGAATCATCAGCGCCACCAGCATGCCCACCATCAGCATTTGCTGAAATGAAGAGAGGACGTCCAGGTTCAAGTTGGCAAGCAGAAAAACCCCTGACATCAAAAACAGAATTGCATAGACCTTGTCAGAGTCTCGCTCGTAGCCAGGCTTGAACCGATCTAAGAAAAACAGCGCCACACCACAGATCACCATAAAGATGCCTAGCAGCAGGGGGACGGGGGTACCAAAATTCACGGCAAATTCCTCTTAGGCGATCGCCTCTGCCAACCGAACACGTTAATTCTAGCCGACTTAACGAAAAAATCGGGAACGCCTCGCGGGTTCCCGATAACAAAGCTGCTAGGCTGTGCCCCCTGACCTAAGCCAGCGGGCACAGCCCCTCAGCACTACTGGCGCTGAATTTTGTCGCGCTGGCTAACAAACACGAGAAAGGCAGTCGCTGGAACAATGATGATCACAGCGCCAGCCAGCAGGCTCAGCAAGAAGTTGGTTAAAGACGGTGTCATATCCTTTGATCCTGATTAACGATTGAAACCGATTATTACTAACCATTATTGATCAAGTTATGCCTGGCTGCACCACGGCTCCAACCCACCGACAAAATATTCTCCCCCCAGACGCCTAAGGTGGAATGGCACTGACATAAGGCTGGTGGGCAGTGCCCACCCTACGATAAATCAAGGCTTTCAGCGATACGTAGATGCTTACGTCAGTGCCATTTGCCTAAGGTGGTCTCCAGGAAAGAAAATACCACCAGGTAGGGCGCAGAGCCTGCGTCCTCAAGAGGCAGCAAAACCCTTGGGTATTTTCGTGGCCAGAATTGACCTAAACCAACAGCCCAGGCCAACTGGCCAAAATATTGACCCCAGAGCTGCCCCAGCGGAGAGAATGCGCTGAGGAAAGCTCTAGAATTGTACCCACAGCATATTTTGGAGGGTTAACCCGTGGCCGCAACACAACTAATCAGCATCGGCGTGGGCGTGCTGTTGGGGCTGATGACCCTGCTGTTTATCTTTCGCATCGTGCTCTCCTGGTACCCCCAGGCCGATCTGTCTAAGCTGCCCTTCTCTCTCGTGGCCTGGCCAACTGAGCCGCTGCTGGTGCCCATGCGCAAGCTTGTCCCCCCCATCGGCGGCGTAGACATTGCCCCGGTGGTTTGGGTTGGCATTGTCACCCTGCTGAGAGAAATTTTGGTGGGGCAACAGGGGTTGTTGCGCATGCTGGGTTAGGTGCCCATCATTTCGGCGACAAAGTTGGTGTAGACATCACCGCTGAGGAAGTTAGCGTTCTCCAGCACCTTTTGGTGAAAGCCGATGGTGGTGGGCAGCCCGGTGATGGCGCACTCCCGCAGGGCGCGGCGCATGCGGCGAATGGCGGTGGGGCGGTCTGGCCCCCACACAATCAGCTTGCCCACTAGCGAATCGTAGTAGGGCGGAATTTCGTAGTCGGTATAAACGTGAGAATCCATCCGCACGCCCATGCCGCCGGGGGCCAGGTAGCCGCTGATGCGGCCGGGGTTGGGGCGAAAGTTGTGGTCGGGGTCTTCGGCGTTGATGCGGCACTCGATCGCATGGCCGCGAATCTGAATTTCCGACTGGGTAAAGGGCAGCTTTTCGCCCTGGGCAATGTTGAGCTGGGCGGCAATTAGGTCGATGCCGGTAATCATTTCGGTGACGGGGTGCTCGACCTGAATGCGGGTATTCATCTCCATAAAGTAGAAGTTGCCCTGGCCATCGACCAGAAACTCCACCGTGCCCGCCCCCACGTAGTTGATCGACTGAGCCGCCAGCACCGCCGCCGTCCCCATCTTTTCTCGCTGGTCTGCGGTCAGCCGGGGGCTGGGGGCTTCTTCTAAGAGCTTTTGGTGGCGGCGCTGAATCGAGCAGTCGCGCTCGCCCAGGTGCACCACGTTGCCCTGGCCATCGGCCAAAATCTGAAACTCAATGTGGCGGGGACGATCAATGAACTTTTCCATATATACGCCAGAGTTGCCAAAGGCCGCCTGGGCCTCGCCCTGGGCGGCCATAAAGGCTTTACTCAGCTCGGTTTCGTTGTTGACCAGGCGCATGCCGCGCCCGCCGCCGCCCGCCGTGGCTTTAATCATCACCGGATAGCCAATTTCACTGGCAATGGTGTAGGCCTCGGCCTCGTCGGCAAGCAGCCCCTCGCTGCCGGGTACTATGGGCACCCCGACCGCCTGCATGGTTTTTTTGGCGGTTGATTTATCGCCCATTTTGCGAATCGAGTCGGGGGCGGGGCCGACAAAGACAATCTGGTGATCGGCGCAGATTTCGGCAAAGCGAGCATTTTCGGCCAAAAAGCCGTAGCCGGGGTGAATGGCGCTGGCGTTGCGGGTGAGCGCAGCAGCAATAATATTGGGAATATTGAGATAGCTTTTTTGGCTGGGGGCCTCGCCGATACACACCGCTTCATCGGCCAGCTGCACATGCAGGGCGTGGCGATCAACGGTGGAGTGAACCGCAACGGTGGCTATGCCCATTTCTTCGCAGGTACGGAGGATGCGCAGCGCAATTTCTCCCCGGTTAGCAATCAAAATTTTCGAAAAGCGCATGTACTTAGGGCAAATAGCAACAGACCATTGGGGTTTGCAGCCCAGCCAAGCAACCCTAGCCCACTGCCACAACCGACCATAACCAGCATCATACGACGGTTGCTAATCGTATCACGGGGGTGGGGCGATAAAATTGCCTGGCCTAGCCCTAATAAGGGGGCCGTTATGGTTTACTCTTATATATCTGAGCTTGTGCTGGGCAGCAGCTGCCCTCAGGTGCGCCCCCCTCAGGCGCGACTAATTATGCACAGTCCAGAACACCAGCGGATGTGGTGGAATTGGTAGACACGCACGCTTGAGGGGCGTGTGGCTTACGCTGTGCGAGTTCGAGTCTCGCCATCCGCATTGATTGTGCCAGTCGGCAATCAAACTTGTCTAAGTCCGGAGGTGGATGTACGTTCCGGAATTATTTGTCATCGTTCCGGAATTCGTGTCTCTGTTCCGGAATTCGTGTCGCTAGATGCGCTGTAGCCATTGAGCCATAAGCTTCAAAGTGAAGACTTGGCTATTTCTGTAAAAGCTTATGAACTCTTACGGATGGCGAGACTCGTTTCAATCCATGCTCTTACATTTCAGTTCATTTGAATCATCACAACTGCTTGGCCTGAGATGCCCCAGTGATACCCCCTATTGCAATGACTTAGGGTGGTCTCCAATCTTCATGGCGTTTGAAAGCCCATGCCGACTCTATAGACCGCATCACTGTTATGAGTGTTTCTAATGGTTCAATCCTAATAGGCGGTGAAAGCCCATTGCGACGTTTGAACATGCCTGCGCACTCTTCGCGGCCAAGGAGTTTCAATCCTCATGGGCGGTGAAAGCCCATTGCGACGTCGCTCATTCAAATCAATGGATTCATGGGCAATACAGCCCTCTTGATCGCGAACCCCTTGTCTTTGACCTCTTGTCATCATCCAGCTCAGGACTAAGAACACGCGATTAGCTTGCTATGCCTGGGTTGTATGATCGCGCGAACCTACCGGGAAAAATCCCATCGCTTGTGTTCGCGGAGGCTAATATATTCAAATGAGTGCATGGATTACTCCTTGGTCGGAGTTGTTTCGGTAGCCAACACCACGGTAAATCCGTCCTCTCTTGCTGGGTGCGCCCCTTATCCTGTTGCTCGGTGCCCGATTCCAGACGTTCACTTACAACAGCAGCATCGGAGTGGTCAGCTACCAGGGCCAGAAAGTAAAACTGTGGTCTCACAGTCAAACAAGCCCTTATTTTTCACATTACAGAGGCTTTCGCATGTTCTGCGGCGCTTTTAGTACAAATATTCTACTCTACGGGTGTAGGTAACCTGCTTCTGGGCAGAAATGTAGTACCAGACGGGTTGATCGCTAAAGCGAGGGTAGGGCTTGAGGGCGTCGATCAGCTTTTTGGCGACGACATCGGGCAGGGTGCCTCGGCGCTGCCAGGTGAGAAAGTCTGGATATTGCGGTACCTGGTGGAGCGCTTGGTTGATCAGGGGCGTGTTGCGCTCGGCCATGAGGTGCCAAATGGCCTGGCGGGTGGCTTCTGAGGCTATGAGACGGCAGCGAATCGTCTTTTGACTCATTAGTCTGCATGTACTATTTAACCCGCATAGTTTAGCGTCTATAGGGAGAATTCACACAGAGATTGCCAGCCTGAGCTAATTTCACTGGCTGTTGCGTTGGTTGGCATGGAGGGTAGGAGATGGAGAGCCTGTGGGGTGAGACTTGAATTTGTGTAAAGAGATTCCGCGAGATTTTGCGTAAATGTCCAGATCTGCAAAAGCCCACTAAATTAAGAGCATCCTGAAATCGGCTAGGTGAGAAGAATAATGGGCTACGGCTATGCCTATTATTAGCCACAGCAGGGCAAGTGAAGGCCCAAGCCCAGACAGATAGTTCAAAGCCGGGTGTAAACACAAAATAAACTCCTATACTGAAAATCCTTGAAACCACTGATTTCTCGTGGCATTTTCGAAGGCAGGAATTTTTAAAGTTGTATGCTACTTAGGGTTAGAGGTGGTCTTAGGTGAACTTCTTCGCAAAATAAAGTTGTATACCCGCTGGGAAGCCTATAGCTCCCGCTGAGTAGGCAACAGGCCTGATGGGCCTTCTTAAACTATAGGCGAGACTCATTAAAGACTACAAGGCCAGCATCATTGGCAACCTTTGCCATGCAGGGATAGTAGGTTCGACATGCCAAAGCCAGCTCTGGGGCGCTACTTGACGCTGGAGGAGTTTTGCACCTGCACGCAGACCTACCGCAAGTATGCTGACCAGATTGACCCGTTTCCCAAGAACCTGGATGAGACATTGCCCGCTCTGGAGGCGCTGTGTCAGTACATCATCGACCCGGTGATTGATGGGTTTGGGCGCGATTCTCCTTCTGCTGAGGCAGACGCTTCGCGAACGGAGAGGCTGCGCCAACGCTTCCTGCTCACCTACGGTTTTTGCTCAGTAGATTTGAAGCGGTGGCTGGCGAAGAAAGACCCGGTGACAGGGAAAAAGCACGGCATCGCTACCCCAAGTCTGGATCAGCACATGGCCCATGAGGTTAATCGGAATGGTCGGTACTACTGCGATCGCCTCGGTGCCGCCTGCGATTTTCATATCCTTGACCTACCCAGCGATGCTCTGGTGGACTGGATTGTGGCCCAGGGACTACCGTTTGACTCACTGTATTTTTATGGGGCAGATCGCCCCATTCACATTAGCTATGGCCCTCAACATAAGCGGGATATCTGGGGTTTTACGTCAAAAGGAACCCCAACGCGAAGGGAAACTGAGGAATGGCAAATGAAGATACAGGCTTCAACAGTATTGTAATAGGTGTGTAAGCATCATTTCTCAGGTTGGGTAAAGTGCCAGGTGGTGCTTTCAGACCCGCGCCAGAGGTAGGCGGTGAGTTTTTTGCCCTGTTTCAGTTCTTCGGCGGGGGTAGCGGGTAGGGGCCAGCGCAGTGCCTTGTAGAGTTCTAGCCGATAGAGGTCAAAGGCAGACTCAAGCAGGGCGGCGTAGATGGCAGCGGTATCTAGGATCCAGCGGTAGTAGGCAAACACCGCAATCATCAGGCCGATCGCCACGGCCCACCACGTCCAAATGCCCCAGATAATTGACAATACGCCCCACAGCCAGAGTCGCACTGCTGCATTGAGGGAGTCACGGGCGGTTTCTAGTTCTTGCTGGACGTCTTTGGGCAAGAGTAACCACAGCCGGGGCCAACACAGGATGGCATCGAGGCCGTACTTAATTTTGGGTCGTTGTTCTGCCGCACGCAGCACATTGCCCAAGCGGGTGGGCATGAGGAACTGGGGTGGGGGCGTTTGCATAAGTTGCCAATCGAGAGCAATGAGTTGCTGCCGCTGAATAGGGTTGAGGGTGTCAATGCCACGCTGCGCCAATCTCTGAAATTGCTCTTTTGCACGTTTTAGTCGTTGGGCCTGATGGACGAGCAACCGCAGGTGGAGGGGGCGCAACACTAGGGGCCAGTAGCCCTCTAGCCAACGCAGAAGGGTGAGTTCAAAGCGCTGGACCAGGAAGCCAGAGAGGGTGACGAGGATAAAGCTGCCTAGCAGCAGAGCCAGTTGGGTGTCGTCTGGCAGGGTATTAAATGCGCTGATGAGGGGTTGCCAACCAAAGCGTTTGGCCCAGGCGGCCATACCCCCTAGCCAAAAGGCAAAGGCGGGGGCAAAAACCGTGGCAAGCCAACGTTCTGCTAGTTTGCCGCTAAGGCTTTCGGTGAACTTGGGGAGCATGGCTGGGGGTTAGTCCTCTTCCACTAAAATCAGGGGCTGATGGTGGGTAGGACATGGGGGCACAGGTTCAGCAATGCTGTGACGATACCAGACATAATCTCCCTCAGAACAGGCATATTTGGGTATGGAGGGCGGATCGGTAGATTGTCCTGCCAATGGATAGTAGTAGCGCTCCACATCGGGAGGGCGTTTGGCCTGGAGAAACTGATAAAGCCATTCGCGACTGGCATCGTGGGCGGCAAGGCAGTCGAGAACACGATTTTCCAGGCCGGGGGAGAGGGGCTGGTTGAGTAGTGCTGCCAGTTGAGCATCGACTGTGGGAGCGGCTTCGGACAGCAGGTCGGGGAGGTAAGGGCGGATGGCGGCGGCAGCAGCGAGGATATCGTCTGGGTCCATAGCGAGGTAGAGGGTAGAAGACAAGGCCAGAGGATTGAGAGGCTTGAGGATCTAGGTGCCCACATAGGTAAAGGCGGCCCAGTGGAAGGGATGCTCGAAGTCGTTCTCCTGGGGGCGAGAGAGAATCGTAGTTTTGTAGAGATAGTCGGCGGTGGCGGCGGCCATTCTTTCGGTGTCTTCGGTGGGCTGAAATTCGGCCAGGAAAGTTTTGAAGTAGGCTACCTTTTGACCGTTGGGGGTGTCGCGCAGCCAAATTTGGGCTTGGTGTAGTGCATGGTGGGGGGCCAGGTGCTCGGTGCGCCAGAGGTCGTAGAAGCGGGAGAGCAGCATCATGGTACTGAGGTCGCTAACGGACCAGAGGGAGGCCACCACCCCAGCCACCCCGGCTTGGAGCAGCCCCGTGGGAAGGCTCACCACCTCATCGGGCAGGGCGGCACCGGGCATACCGGTTTCGCAAGCAGAGAGCACCGCAAGCCGAATTCCCTGTAGGTGCAGGGCTAACAGATCCCGCAGGCTGAGGGTTTGGCCATTGCTTAGGAGTAGGCCATTATCCAGAGGGTTCATGATGTCACTGCCCCCATGGCAGGAAAAATGCCAGACGGTGTGCTGGGGCAGGGCCGCGAGGACGGCTTCGCGGGTGGCGGCTGTGTGGCGGAGGATTTGGTGTTGGGGGAAGTGGGCCACAGCGGTGGTAACTTCCTGGGCAGAGTTGGGGAGCGGGTTGGCGGTGCAGGGCAGAGGCTCGTCGATGGCCAGGATTGTGGTAGCAGGGGTGTGAGCCTGGGTGCGGGCCGTGTGCAGGGCCAGGGCGTTGGGGGCGTAGGTGAAGGCGACGGTATCGCAGGCGTAGCGCCGATTGGTGGGGGTAGTGTCGTCAGGTGTCCAGGCGGCGTGGAGGGGCAGGAAGCTGAGGTAGCTGGTGGGGATG
>QBMN01000155.1 GCA_003241845.1 Shackletoniella antarctica
AGTCTGAACCATGGTGGCAGAAATAACCGTAAAAACAGAAAAACCCAGGCAACGACACCGCCAAAGGCGGCCTATTTCCTGAAGCTAGCAGACAGTGGTAAACAGAAACGAAGATTCTCCGGTAACTCGCTCGGGATTTCGGTGTATAACCCTCTTTATCCTACCATCGGATCCAAAAAAAACGAGGGCTTGCCATGGAAGTTCACAGTTTCAAGCGTAGCTAGTTTCAGCCGTCCGGAGACGAGTTAGGAGATACCCAGCCCATGGGGTGCCCTCGGGTCAAGCGCTCGGGGTAGGGGTAGGGCCAAGACCCTCTAGGATCAAACCAGAGGATCAAACCAGAGAATCAAACCAGGCGCTAACTATTAGGAGTCACCCCATGCCCGATGCCATTATGTACCAGGAAGATATGTTTGTCGTGCTCATGCCGGGCGTCGCCGAAGAATTTCTTACCCCAGAAGAATTATTAGCGCGACTGACCGGGCTGCTGAGCGATCGCGCAGCCTCTCCAGCGGAGAATCGCCAGCCAGACCTGCCCCGCGATCTCCAGCGGTTTGCCACCGTGGCCGAGCAGGCCCAGCACCTGCGCGACACCGCCTGCGAGCTAGAGCTAGCTCCCGGTGAAGCCATGCAGTGGTTCGTGGTGCGATTGGAGAAATAGATCCTCTTGTCAGCGATAGAAAAAGGGGAACATGGCTGTTAGCCAGGCTCCCCTCTCCGACACAAATTTTTCGCCGCTAGAGCCTGCCTAGCATGGCCTAGACTGCGATTTTGCCGCCGTCGTTGCGGGTGATCACCACCGTGGCCGAGCGGGGGCGGGCATTGCCGCCGTCGGGCCAGTGGCTAGTGAACTCAGCTGGGTCAGTAGCCGAAGCGCTATTTTCGCCGGGGTGCTGGATGTTGACGAAAATCACCCTGCCGTCGGGCGATTCGGTGATGCCAGTGATCTCGCAGTCGCGCGGCCCTACCAAAAAGCGGCTCAGCACCGTGGGGCTGGCCGTCTGGCCCACGTAGGTTTTCACCTGCTGTTCGGCATCGCCATTGATTGGCACCGACTTGTTAGTGACCATTTTGGCTTCCCCGTCGCCGACGGTGCCGGGCAGCGCCGCCAGCATCATGCAGTTGGTGGCGTCGGTGATGTAGCCGTCGTCGGTCTGAAGCCACAGCAGACCGGGCACTGCCTCGCTAAACCACAGCCCGTCGGGGCTAGAGAAATCGTTCTCATCGGTCAGCCCAGACAGGTTAACGTCAGGCTCGGCATTGGCCCGAGCCCCAAACAGGTACACATCCCAGTCGAAGGTGGTGGTGGCGGGGTTGCTGCCGGTCTCGCGCCAGCGGATGACGTGGCCGTTGACGTTGCCTTTGCTGACGGTGTCACCCTTGGCATCGGCGTAGTAGCGAGGGTTGGCGGCGTTGAGGGGGGTCTTGACGCCACGCCCGCTGCTGCTCGACACGTTGTTGGTCAGGGTGAGGTAGACATCGCCGGTCACCGGGTTGACGCCACCCCATTCAGGGCGATCCATTTTGGTGGCCCCGGCGGCATCGGCGGCAATGCGGGCGTTGATCAGTACATCGGCTTCGTCGGCAAAGGCGTAGTCGGCGTAGTTGGCGATATTGGGGTTGCTCATGGTGAGGGGCAACCATTCACCTGTGCCGTCATCGTTAAACTTGGCGGCGTAAAGCGTCCCCGCATCCAGATATTTGTCTCCGGCGGCCTGACCCCGCGTGGCATCGCGGGGGTCCCACTTGGCGGCGGTGACAAACTTGTACATGTACTCGTTGCGGGCATCGTCGCCGGAATAAAACACCAGCGGTTGGCCTGCCACCGCCGCCGCCGGCCAGCAGCCTTCGTGGGCAAAGCGGCCGATCGCCGTGCGTTTGTGCGGTATGGCATTGGGGTTGAAGGGGTCAATCTCTACCACCCAGCCAAAGGTATTGGCCCCGTTGCGATAGTCTTGGTTGGCGCGGCTGGCGGTTTTGCTGACATCCCAGCGCTGATAGATATCGGTGTTGCCGGCGGCGTCAGCCCGTGACCAGTTGTAGCGGCCCGAGGTGGCATTGCCAACGCCGTAGCGCTTAAAGGAGGCCAGTTCCTTGGCGGTGCGGGCCGTATCGTCTTCGCGGCGGTTAAAGTACCCAGCCCAGTTTTCTTCACAGGTGAGGTAAGTGCCCCAGGGGGTGTAGCCGTTGGCGCAGTTGTTGAGGGTGCCTCGGGTCTGCTCGCCGCTGGGCGAAAAAGCTGTAGACAGCATCGGGCTATGGCGGGCCGGGCCGCTGATCTGACAGCGGGTAGCGGCGGTAACGCGGTGGTTGTAGCGCGAATCGCGATTGATCTCGTAGGTGGAGCCTTGTTTTACAACTTCCACTACGGTGACGCCGTGGGCGGCGACTTCTTTGTCGATTTCAACTGCCGGGCGGGCCTCGGTGCTCTCGGGGCCATAGTTGGTGGGGCCGTTGGGGTGCACAAAGCCCAGGTCTTCGCAGACCTCGTGGTTGATGCAGAGTAGGGCGCGATCGCTGCCGTCGGGTGCCCAGCCGTTGCCAGCCCGGTTCATGCCAAAGTAGTGCATGGCGTCGTGGTGGTCGCCTGCACGCACCTCAAAGTCGTTGTCGGTGCCGTCGTTTTTGTAGGGGGTAACGTTGCGCTTGAGCGGGTCGCCCGTAGCCAGCAGCACCCGCGCAGTGTAGCCCTCGGGCACGGTCAGGGTGTCGGCAATGCCCTTAGACACCGGGGAGAAGCTCAGTCTTAGATCTGACGCGGCAGCGGCACCCTCTTGCTTCACCGAATCGGCCAGAAAAGCCATCCCGGTGCCCAGCATAGAGGCAGCCACCAGGGAAGAACTGCCCTTGAGAAAGCCGCGTCGGCCCAGGCGAGCCCGCTCTAAAACCTGATTAAACGAGTCGTTGTTGGAAGGATTGTGGTTCTCATCCTCAAAGTTGACCATCTTTTTAAGGACGGTGCGGAAATCTTGTTTCTTGGCCATAGCCAGGGTTCCCCAGAAGTCGTTATTGAGTGACGAAAGAATAGTATGGGGATTAGATATAGAGCAGTTTAATAGCCGTTTAGCCCTGACTTAAGAGACGATGAAGCCTCGGTCGGCAAAGCGCTAGAACATAGACACCGCAAGCATTGCAGAAATCTTGAAGAAAGATAAAGTTTACTGCTTTCTCCTAAGAATTAGCTGGCCATCCGATCGTAGGTTTAGAATTAAACCGTAAACACGGCGTAGTTTTGTCTATCCCCTCTCTATCACCTCTGTGGCTATCATCCCCCCTACTGCTCTGCCAATACCTTCATTCTTTGACCCCGATCGCGTCGGTGACATCTGGCAAGTGCCCTACCAGCAGCGGGCCGCTGAGGCCAAAGCCTGGGCAGTTACCCATAGCATTACCGCCGCCGCCCAGGACGATCGCCGCCTCTGCCTGCTGCTGATCGACGTGCAAAACACCTTCTGCATTCCCGGCTTTGAGCTGTTTGTGGGGGGGCGATCGGGCCAGGGGGCCGTAGATGACAGCAGCCGCCTAGCGGAGTTTATCTACCGCAACCTGGGGCAGATCACCACCATCGTCGCTACCCTCGACACCCACCAGGCGATGCAGGTGTTTCACCCCGCCTTTTGGGTCGATGGCGAGGGCGATCACCCCGCGCCGATGACGCTGATTCACTACGACGAGGTGGTGCAGGGCAAGTGGCGGGTGAGCCCATCGGTGGCGGCAAATCTAGCTACCCCCCGCGACCTGCAAGAATATGCCCTGCACTACACCAAAACCCTGGCTGACCGGGGCAAATACCCCCTCACCATTTGGCCCTACCACTCAATGCTGGGGGGCATTGGCCACGCCCTGGTGCCCGCCATTGAAGAAGCCTGCTTTGTTCACACCATTGCCCGCCAGAGCCAGACCCGCTTTGAGCTAAAGGGCAGCAACCCGCTGACCGAGAACTACTCGGTGCTCAGCCCCGAGGTGACAGAGGATAGCAAAGGCGGTGCGATCGCCCAGAAAAACACCCCCCTAATCCAAACCCTGAGGTCGTTTGACGGCGTGATTGTGGCGGGCCAGGCCAAAAGCCACTGCGTCGCCTGGACGGTCGCCGACCTGCTCAGCGACATTCAGGCCACCGACCCGGCTCTGGCTCAGAAGGTGTATCTACTCGACGACTGCACCTCTTCGGTGGTCGTCCCCGGCGTGGTCGATTTTACTGACCAAGCGGAGCAGACCTATCGGCAATTTGCCGAGGCTGGCATGCACCGGGTACAGTCCACCACGCCCATTGCCGACTGGTAATATTCATTAAAAAGAGAGGGTCTTAAAAGGTAGACATGGCTATAGGCACTTCAAGCGATAGCGATGGCTATAGCTCTAGCTGAGCGGCTGGCACCCAGGGCAGATGTAGCAGCGCCGCCCGCCAATCATAATTTTGGCGATGGTGTTGCCGCAGCGGTGGCAGGGCTGGCCCTGGCGGCTAAAGGCCCAGTGGCGATACTCGCGACGGCGATAGCCGGTGGCTTTGAGGTGGGCGGCCAGGGCCAGGTCGTTGGTAATGCCGCTGTGGCGGTACGACTGCTGGGGCAGTGCCAGGGCGGCGGCAGCGAAGGTGTCGATCTGCTCTGGGGTGCAGTCTACGGGCCGCTGGCTAGGGTGAATGCCCGCCACGTAGAGAATTTCGGTGCGCAGGTAGTTGCCAATGCCGCCGAGAAACGCCTGGTCGAGCAGCAGGGTGGCAAACTGGCGGCGGTGAAAGGGCTTGCTGAGGGTGCGCTCGGCCACCTGGTCGGGGGTGATGGTGGGGTCGAGGGTGTCGGGGCCAAGTTTGGCGATGTAGGGGTGAGCGAGCACCGCCTCGGCGGTCAGCACTTCGATGTCGGAGGCGCTGTAGAGCAGCGCCCACAGGCTGGGGGTATGCACCGCAAATCGCAGCTGGCGGCGGGTGTCGGGGGCGGCGTGGGGCTGGCAGGTGACCCATTTGCCGTAGAGCTGGTTGTGGCTGTAGACCCCGAGGCCATTGTCAAAGGAGGTGACCATGGCCTTGCCGTAGGGCGTTACCGCCGTCACGGTGCGGCCCACCAGCTCGTCTTCGTAGGGCTTGAGGTGGTCGAAGGCAAAGAAGACATCGGCGGCGATGTTGCCGGCGATCGCCCGGTGGATTTTATCCGCAGCACGGCGAATTTCGGGGCCTTCGGGCATGGGGCTACCGCTCAAAGCCCCAGAAAGTCATCAGTTCGCGGGCGCGCTCGGCCCCCTCGGGATTGCCCTGGCGGGTGTAGAGAATGGCGGCTACCTCTAGGTTAGAGAGCGCCTGAGCCTGAAGCCCCTGACCCCACAGGGCCAAGCCCAGGTTGTAAAAAGCCGCTGGGTCGCTGGGCTGCGCCTCGGCCACCTTGCGGTAGGAGAGCACCGCTTGCAGGTACTGCTCGCGCTCAAGCAGCAGCTCCCCCAGCAGGGCGTGGGCCGCCACCAGATCGGGGTCGAGACGCACCGACCGCAGCAGATAGCTAAAGGCCGCTTCGAGATCGCCCTGTTGATAGAGCACATAGCCCATCTGGTGCTGGGCCTGGGCATTTTGAGGCTCTACCCGCAGGGCCTCACGCAGGTTTTTGGCGGCCTCGGGGTAGTTTCCTTGCAGCAGGTAGATGCTGGCCACACTGACGTGGAGATTGCCGTTGTCGGGGTTAGACCGCAGCCCCTGATTGAGCCAGATCAGCGCCTGGTCGTAGTTTTCTTGGCGAATGTAGAGGGCACCGAGGGCCTCGTACACCTGGGCATTGCCGGGGGCAATGCGGGCCAGGCTCTGGTAGGTGGTCAGGGCACCGTCGTAGTCGTCGCGCTCGAGCTGAATGCCGCCAACGCCCAGGTTGGCGTTAATCTCCCGAGGGTTGGTTGCCAGAATGTCTCGGTAGGTGGCCAGGGCCTCGTCGAGCTGCCCATTGCTGTATTGGCTGTGGGCCAGGCCGTAGCGAAAGGCCAGGTTGCGGCCGTCCAGGGCGATCGCACTGCGGTAGGCGGCGATCGCCTCGCCGTAGTTGCCCTGCTGCGCGTAGAGGTAGCCAATGCCCGAAAACAGTCTGGGGTTTTGGCGGTCGATGGCGGCGGCCTGCTGGTAGATCGCGATCGCCCCGGCGTAGTCGTTGGCGCTCACCCGCGCCTGGCCCTGGCGCAGCAGCTCGTCAACCTGCTCCTGCTGGGCCTCGCTGAGACTGCTGCTGCTCTGGGCCAGCCAAAGGGAATTTGCGGCGGGCGGCGGTGGCCCGGCGGCGGTGGTCTCTGGGGCCGCAGCCCCCTGGGCTGTCGGCACAATCGCCCCGTTGCCCACTATGCCGCACAAAATAGCGATCGCCGCAAAACTGCGTTTCACAGAAAATTCTCCTTACTGCTCAAGCAATATTTAAGGAACAGTTCTACATATTACAACTTGCCAACCGCTGTAAAGAATGGTCACTGTCAGACTAAGGGGCTTCGCTGATCCCCTAGAATTTTAAGTATCAGGTTATACAGGTATTAGGTTACACCAAATACCCAAGACCTGACCCGCTACACCCCCGTTACGACAACTGTTTAAACCCATTCCCTAAGCCGCGAGGTGCCAGTCATGAAAGGTCTGAAGCTCTCTGTGTTTGGCTACTTTTTTGAGGGGTTAATGCAATATTTCGCCGAACCCATCGGCAGAATCTTTGGCCCCGACGACAACAGCTATCCCGAAGTTGGGGTACAGCCCTTCGATGGCGATATCATTACCGAGACGATAGAAGTGCTTTAGCAGCCTGGGTCTCACCTAAAGGTCAGCGGCAGCTGCCCAAAGTCGCTCACCACCGTCAGATCATCGCCAAAGTCGGCGGTACCGGGGCGCTGCACCGCGCCCACCTGCCAACCCGCCTGGCGCGCGGCGGCCAACTCTCCGGGATGATCTGACAAAAACAACAGTTCTGCCGCCGCCATGCCCAGGGTCGCGGCAATTTTTTCGTAGGAAGCGGCCTCTAGCTTTGGCCCGGTGGTGGTGTCGAAGTAGCCCCGCAGGCAGGGGGTGAGGTCGCCCGCAATGGTGTGGGCAAACAGCAGCTTTTGCGCCCCAATCGAGCCAGACGAATAGATATAGAGGGGCACCCCCCGTCGATGCCACGACCGAAGGTGGGCGGCGACGTCTTCGTAAAGATGGCTGTAGTAAGCCTTGGTGCGGTAGCCCTCGTCCCAAATCAGACCCTGCACCGCCTTGAGCGGGGTGACTTTTTGATCGGCCCTGGCCCAGGTCAGCAGTTGGGCAACGCAGTCAGCCTGGCTGAGGTTGGCATTGTCTACCTCAGCCCGCACCTGGTTCAAGATCGTCTGCCCCTTAGGGGTGGGGGCAAAATCAGCCATGAACCGCTCTAGCCGCTGCTCGGCGTAGGGAAACAGGGTGTTTTTAACGAAGGCGATGTCGGTGGTGGTGCCTTCGATATCGAGCACGATCGCCCCAATGGGCCGCCCCTCAAATAAAAGCCCCTCAAATAAAAGCATAGTTAAGCAAACCTAGGGTTAAGCAAACGCAGCATACTCAGGAAATCCTTTGCCGATGGGGCTACCGGTAAAGTGGGCCACCCAGCCCTCGGGGTTGCAGAAGAGGCGAATGGCGGCAAACTGCGGGGCCTCGCCCATGTCAAACCAGTGGGGGGTGTTGGCGGGCACGCCGATCAGGTCGCCAGCGGTGCAGAGGGTGGCGTAGATGCGATCGCCCAGGTGCAGATAAAACACCGCCTGGCCCTCGACAAAAAAGCGTACTTCGTCTTCTTTATGAATATGCTCGTCGAGAAATTTCTGCCGCAGCTCGGTCTTCTGGGGGTGCTCGGGGTGCATGCGAATCACGTCGGCGGTGATGTAGCCCCCCTCTGCCCTGAGCCGATCTATGTCTTTGGCGTAGGCGGTCAAAATCGCCTCGGGGTCAGCCGACCGGGGCAGCGGTACCTGGGTCTGCCACTGCTCAAAGCGAACGCCAGCCTGGGCGAGGGCCGCTGCGATCGCCTCGGCATCGCGGTACTCATCGAGCAGGGTAGCGTCATCTCTGGCGCTATCTCTGGCGCTATCTCTGGCGCTATAAATGCGCAGTAGGGTCATGGCGTGATAGTCCTTTGGTCTAGTGAATAGGGTGGCTGAGGGGATCTAGCGAATACATAACGGGTCTAAACAAAAGCCTGATCTGCCTGTTCCAAAAGAATGTCTTTTAGAACGCAGCTCACCAGCACCTCCAGGGCTTCGGTGGCCATCCGCGCCTGGGCCACGGTGGCTCCCCAGCTGTACAGCCCGTGCCCCGCAATCATGTAGCCCACGGGGGCCTCAACAGACTCCAGCCGGGCCAGCACCGCGGCGCTCAGGGCCACCATATCTTGGCTGTTGGCCACCAGGGGCACAGCCACTTCTCCATCATGGGTGGTAATGCCCGGCAGTGCCTTGAGCAATTCATAGTTTGTTAACACCAGGCGGTCTTGGCCGCGCTTTAGCAGCCAGCGAGACAACGTAACACAGTCTATCGAGTGGGTGTGCAGCACCGCCCCCACCGCTGGGTAAGCCTGGTAGAGGCTGGTGTGCAGCAGGGTCTCGGCGGAGGAGCGCTGGCCGGGGCACAGCGGCTGCCCCTGACCGTCAACCACCATGATGTCGCTGGGGGTGAGCCGCCCTTTGTCGCAGCCCGACCGGGTGATCGCCACGGTGTCATCGGCCAGCCGAGCTGAATAGTTGCCGCTGGTGGCCGGTGCCCAGCCCTGGCTGGCCAAAAAGCCGCCTGCCTCTGCTAAAGATTGCGCGATCGCCTGAAAATCCATGCCCTGAGCCGCCTGCCTCGCTTCTGCTGGCTCCCTACTCTAGCACCAAAAAAATGCGGGCGGCAGCACGGCTTTTAGGCGCTATTTCCAGCTGCCTCGACCTGTCGCTCACCTGTCGCTCAATTGATGACACGCCTAATCCGATTACCAATTCCACCCCAGCTTGGTAGAGGCCGACTTTAAGCTTTGGTGGGGCAACCCGACGGAACACCCCGGCACCGCTACCGTTGAGGGCGGCCACTGCATGACCTGCCCGATCATCCGCAACCCGGTAGATTTTTAGAGAATTTTTAGGGAATTTCTGGAAAATTTCTAGGTGCTCAGCCCTTCTGGGTGGGTCAGAGAAGTACCTCTAGTCTGTGTATCCTCTCCCTATTCACCCAAGGTTTTCTGATCACTCCACCGATCAAAACTGTCACCCTGTATAACAAGACAGGGATAGCTCACCAGAATCTCAACAAAGATCTCCAAGATCTCAACGTCGAAGTATCCCAACGCAGAAAGCCAAAGTAGGAAAACCGCCCATGATTACCCGCCAAGACCTGAAGGAACTGCAAGCCCTCACCAAGGTGCCGGCCCTGTCGCTGCTGCTGCCCACCCACCGCACCTCGCCAGACAACAAGCAAGACCCCATTCGGGTCAAAAATCTGGTCACAGAAGCCACCGATCGCCTCTCTGAAGAATTCTCCACCCGTGAGCTAGAGCCGCTGCTCAAAAACCTCGAAGAGCTGGTAGAAGAAATCGACTACGACTACGCCCTTGACGGCCTGGCGCTGTTTGTCGCCGCCGACTTCGCTAAGAAATTCTACCTGCCCTTTACCGTGCCCAAGCGGGTGATTATTGACCAATCCTTTGCTACCCGCGATCTGGTCTATGGCTTGCGCCGGGCCCAGCGCTACTGGGTGTTTTTGCTCAGCCAAAACGCCAGTCGGCTGCTGGCGGGCGTCGGCGAAACCCTCAAAGAGGTCAACAACAAAGACTTCCCTTTGCAAATGGAAGGCCCCGGTGCCACCACCGCTCCGCCCGGCAGCGCCGACAGTGCCTACGTAGACGATCGCCATCGCCGCTTCTTTCAGTCGGTTGATCAGGCTTTTACCGCCTACGCCGCCGATGACTCGCTGCCGATCATTGTGGGCGGGGTGATTCGCCAAATTTCCTTCTTTCAAGAGGTGTCGCAGTACCAGTCGCAGATCGCGGGCACCATCACCGGCAACTTTGACAGCGCCACCGAGGCCGAGCTGATGCCCCAGGTGTGGCCGATTGTGCAGGAGGTGCGCGCCAAGCAGCGCGCCGACGCCCTAGCCGCCCTCGACACCGCCATGGGCGAGAAAAAAGTGGCCTCCGCCCCAGAGGAAATCTGGCAGTTCGCCAACGAAGGCCGCGGTCAACTGCTGCTGGTCGAAAACGGCTACCACATCCCCGCCGTGGTCGACGAAAAGGGCGGCCTGAAAATCGTCGACGCAAAAGGCGGTACCGAGGTGATGGACGATGCGATCGACGAAATCATGGAGGCAGTGCTGGCCAAGGGCGGCGAAGTCATGCTGATGGATGACGGTGTCCTAGCGGACTACGACCGCATGGCCCTGACGCTGCGTTATTAGGCGACTTCTAGAAAATAGTTTCCCAATGGTGGGCAGTGCCCACCCTACAGCGGCTAAAGTCGCCGAATCAAATCTGGTATCTTCTTTCCTGGAAATCTCCTTAGATATCGGTTTGGCCTTTGCGTGGTCGGTACCAGCGGCGAGACTCACGACCTGTAAACCATTCAGACGTCTGAAGGTCTAGCCGTTAGGCATAGCATGACGAGCTCATGCATCTGAGATACTTGAAATCTGTAAAGACAGATACTTTAGGAACATCTCTATGGGTACCGATCAACAACCCGGCGCACTGGTCATCATCGGCGGCGCAGAAGATAAAGCAGGCGACTGCACCGTACTGCGCGAATTTGTCCGCGCCGCTGGGGGCACCAAAGCCCGCATTGCTGTCATGACTGCCGCCACCAGCCTGCCTGGCGAAGTTGGCGAAGAATATATTCGTGTGTTTGAGCGCATTGGGGCCGAGTCGATAGAAATTGTCAACACCGAACGCCGCGAAGATTCTGAGCGAGAAGACGGCATTCGCAAAGTGTCAGAGGCCACCGGCATTTTCTTCACCGGGGGCGACCAGTCACGGATTGTTGACTTTATTAAGGGCACCCCCCTAGACAAGGTTATTCAGCAGCGCCACAGAGAGGGGGCCGTGATTGGCGGCACCAGCGCCGGGGCCGCCATGATGCCCGATGAGATGATTGTCGGCGGTACGTCAGTGTCTAACCCCAGCGTCGATGCGGTCGAAATGGGGCCGGGCATGGGCTTTTTGCCGGGCGTTGTCGTCGACCAGCACTTTGCCCAGCGGGGTCGCCTGGGTCGCCTGCTGGCCGCCCTGGTGCTGCAACCGGCGGTGTTGGGCCTGGGCATTGACGAAGACACGGGCATTGTCGTAGAAGGCGACGAGTTTACTGTGATTGGTCGGGGGGCCGTTACGGTGGTAGATGAGACCAGCGCCACCCACAACAACTTAGAAGGTCTGCTCCACGATGAACCGATCGCCCTGTGCGGTGTTAAGCTGCACATTTTGCCCCAGGGCTATCGGTTTAATCTAAAGACCCACCAGCCGCTGGTGTAAGCCGCGATCGCAGCCAACCATGACCACCCTGATCAACCCCGCCCCCGTTCC
>QBMN01000156.1 GCA_003241845.1 Shackletoniella antarctica
GGTTCTCAGGCACTAGACTCATTCCTCTGTTAGACCAGATCTTTGCTCGCTTGACAACCCCCTACCCGGATCATCCACCACCTTACCAGCGGTTATTGAGAAGTTACCAGAATTCACTCTGGCGAAAGTGATTAAAGAGGGTATTAAATCGTTACTATAATGACGATCCTGAAATAGTGCGCGATCTCCCAACTCATGAGCGGAATTGACCGAGACATTACTCCAGATCCCCGCCTGAGCCTGATTGACTGCCATCTGCCTAACTCCCTTCAAGTCCAACAACTGCTACAAAGAGAGAATAGAGCGCATGTATTCAACGATCTCGAAACCCTAAAACAAGTGACGCAGGCTATCATTACGGGTGGAGAACGAACCGGAATAGAGGATAAAGACGATGATTACGAACGATATGGACTCTACTTTTCCGAGCCCATCGGCTACATAATTAGAATAGATGGGAGTCAAACTCTTCTTTACTACGGTGAGATCAAGATTGTGAAAACAACAGGTGAGTATCATGCAATCCCACGCACCAGCCCTCGCAGAACAAGCTAAAATCTGGAAATTTCTGGAACTCTGGGTTGATCCAGTTCTTTTCCCACCTAAGATTCTCATGCTAGTGAGTGATAAAGATGGCACTTGTCGTATTTTTAATCCTGCATCTGACTATAGACTTGTAGTCACTCACTCCAACTATAAAGCCGCCCAAGAGTGGCTTCTTGAAGATGAATATGAACGGGTTAAAGGTCAGCTTTTGGCTGAAGAAGTTCTTTGATCACGAATGAGCTTGAACTCTTGCAGAAATGCCTTATAACAACCCCATTGCGGCGGACATACAGAGTTTCTGCACTTCGTTTAAGTCATATCCATCGCCGCTGAATGGGAGCGTTATGCGGCATCGAACACGAGGTAGTGCGGGGCGAACCCAACCTCCTGAGATGTCGGATTCCAGAGGGATAGCATCCTCGTCTACAAGGGGTATGCATATGCTTCTTCTGCTCGGAGCGTTCTGCGCAATGGTAAGGGCCACAGTCACCGTGTTCAGTCCTGGTGCGCCACGACCCATCGTGGATCAAAACGGGGCCGTAGTACCCGGCAGCCTTTCCGAGAAGACATTCATTGAGGTCAACGGTGCGGAGCAGGGCGTCTTCATCAAGAGCCGGAGCACAGAGTTGCCGGTGCTCCTCTACCTGCACGGTGGCATACCCGACTACTTCCTCACCGCCAGGCACCCCACCGGACTCACGTGTTCCTACAGGCTGGCACGCTCGTACGCCGCAGAACTGCGCGCTCCAGTGAAGGGGTTCTACTCGTTTTCTAACTCGGCCCACAGTCCCATCTTCGAGGAGCCCGCCAGGATCCAAGACATCCTTCGTCAGGACGTGCTCCAGGGTACCACCACGCTGGCTGACGCCCTGTAGATAGGGCCTGTGGAGTACGGGCAGCACGCCTCAGAACGAAGCTTTGGCTTGCTCAAAGACCCCTTGTTCTTTACCGCCAGTGTCTTGCTCAAGACCCCGCAGCGAATTGCGGCGTTGGTCGTGGTGATGGGCTTAGCGGTGATGGTCTATACGCTTAGGAGAATCGGGGTGGTTGCTTTGGTATCACTCGTAGAGCCAGCCTTTGGCGGCGGGTTCCCAGCTCACTAGTTCGCTGTCGCTAAACCACAGGGCGATCTCGGCTTGGGCGGTCTCGGGCGCGTCGGAGCCGTGGATGATATTGCGGCCCACGGTGACCCCCAGGTCGCCGCGAATGGTGCCGGGGTCAGCTTCTAGAGGCTTGGTCGCGCCGATGATTTTACGGGCCGAGGCGATCACGCCCTCGCCTTCCCACACCATCGCTACCACGGGGCCAGAGGTGATGAAGTCAACCAGGCCAGCGAAGAAGGGCCGCTCGCGGTGGACGTCGTAGTGCTTCTCGGCCAGCTCGCGGGAGACGGCCATGAACTTGAGGCCCACCAGGGTGAAGCCCTTGGTCTCAAACCGACCGATGATGTTGCTGACCAGGCCGCGCTGGACGCCGTCGGGCTTGATCATCAAAAAAGTGCGTTCCATAGATACCTGTTCCTAATGCTGGGTGAAAGAGTTGGCTGCGAAAGGGTCTGCGGTGTAAAGACCTTCACTATGGTCAGAAACGGTGGTCACTTTGTAAAGGATCTGGCCAAAGATTTATGGTTTGGGGACGAGGTTTCCCGACACCCCGCTCAGCCTATTGGCCAATAGCGATCGCCCGCCCCATCGTACTGCCAGCCACAGCCATCGGGGTCTCGCCTGCGGCTCCAGTCGGCAAAGGTGAGGGTGGTGTGCTGGTGGATCAGCTCGGCCTCAGAGCAGCCCAGCCGCTGGGCCAGATCGGTGGCGGTGAGGGAGAGGGCGATCGCAGCGGCCTGGGAATCTACCGTGGTCTGGCTCCAGGAGCGAAAGGTGTAGAGCACGTCGCCAGCGGCGGTGGGTTCAAAGTCGCCCCAAAAGTCTTTGGCCCGCTGGTCGAGAAACTGGCGGGCCTCGCTGCCGGTAATCTGGGCGGCGATCGCAAAGTCGAGCACGCTAATGCGGCCCTGGTGGGCGGCAATTTGCGCGTAGAATATTTGGTGCAGGGCAAGCTCCCGCGTCCGGCGGCGCTGCCAACCCCACAGGGCTAAGCCGATCAGCCCCCCCACCAGCAGCCAGGGCAGCAGTAGCCTTACCACCAGCACGCCAAACAGAGTCACGGCGGCCACCGCCAGCGCCACCGTCAGACGATATTCAAAACCGGCACCAGGCTCGGCACCGGGCCTGTGGAAAGACCGCAGGGGCATATATCCTCAGAGTGAATCGCGTTCTATGCTGCCACAGCCGCTATGCTAACCTTTGCCACCCCCGCCGACGAGGCCCAGGCCGATCAGCTCATGCAGCCCTGCCTAATTCGCGTCGTTGACAACATTCGCAAGCACACCGAAACCCTCGACTGGCGCAGTGAGTATCTAGAGCAGGTGCGCTGGCCCGGCACCGCCACCGCCGACCAGCGCCAGCAGGTGCGCGACCTAGCGGCCCAGCTTCAAGCTGCTTCCCCAGAGCAGGCCACCGTCCTGCGCCAGCAGCTCAGCCAGCTGCCGACCCCCACCCCCGCCTACAAGCTCAGGCTAACCGAGGGCAGCGCTCTGGCCGAACCCCTGACCGAGACCCTGGCCGAGAAAAACAGCACCGCCACCCTAGATGTATGGGAGCTGTGCTTTGGCGTCTGTTTTAGTGACTATCAACCCCAGCAGCCGGTCTCTGTGGATTTGGCCCTGCTCGACGACGACGGCGAAATCAACTGGCTCGCCCTCGACGAAAAGGCCAAAGCCCTGGTGGCCCAGGCGATTGACCAGGTGATCGCGCCATCCTAGGGGTTAAGGGCCGAGGGGTACCCCTGTTAAGGTGGCACAGTTCGGAGGGTGGGATCGCTAGGTCTGGCCGCTGGAGCCAAGGACTGAAAGTCCAAGGCTCAAAGCAGAAATCCTCTGAAGAGGATCAAGCGCCGAGTTCCCCAGTCTGCTTTAGCAGACTTTTACTATGAGCTAGGGAGTTCACTCCCTGGTGGTTGTGGCCGAAGTCTGCAATTCATGAGCATTTTGGAGATTTTCCCACACTGGCTGAGCACCTTATAAAGAAGTAGGGCCGAGGGGTCAAGGGAAAGCATCTAGACCTGTCGCTGGGGCCATACTGCATACCCCCAGAGGGGTCTCAGCTCCCGACGACGCCAATACGGCACAATGGGAGAATATTGCTCAATTCAAGTCCTGAGCTAAAGCGGGGCTTGGTGTATAACCTGTTTACCATGCTCGACCTGCACAGCCACACCACCTTCTCAGACGGCACCCTGACCCCAGCGGAGCTGGTGACAGCGGCGATCGCGGCGGGTGTCAAGGCGCTGGCCATCACCGACCACGACACCCTGGCCGGGTGGGATGAGGCCATTGATGCCGCCGGAGATGCGCTGGAAATCGTGCCGGGGGTCGAGCTGAGCACGGTGGAAAACGGGCGATCGCTCCACATTCTCGGCTTCTACCCCCAGCGCGTGGCCCTAGAGCCACCCCTGGGAGAGCGGATTGCGGGCCGCCACCGCCGCGCCCAGCAGATGATCGAAAAGCTGGCCGAATTGGGCTTTCCGGTCGAGCTGCCCGCCATGCGCGGCAATATGGCCCCCGGTCGGCCCCACATCGCAACGGCCCTGGTCAAAGCGGGCCACGTGGGGTCGAAACGCGAAGCCTTTGACCGCTTGCTGGGCGACCACGGCCCCGCCTACGTGCAGTACGAGAAATTTTCTGCCGCCGAGGGCATTCAGCTGCTGCGCGACTGCGGCGCGGTGCCGGTGTGGGCGCACCCCCACCTGTTTAAGGGGTCAACGGTAGATGCCCTGCTGCCCCAGCTGGTGGCGGCGGGGCTGATGGGGGTCGAGGTCTACCACCCCCACCACAGCCCCAGCGACGTGCGGCGGCTAGAGGAATACTGCGATCGCCACCACCTGGTGATGACCGGCGGCAGCGACTACCACGGCCCCCCTGAAGCAAAATCGGAGACCAAATCTGGGGCCAAATCTGGGGCCAAGCCTGGTGCCAGATCTGGGGGCAGGGAGAAACAGTCCGCGGGGCTTAACCAGCTGCACATCTCCCTCGATCTGCTGGCTCCGCTGAAGCAGGCGGCGGCGACCCTAGGCCGCGATCTTCCCCACCATGGTTGATGATTGCTTGGCCCTATTTTGGCCGCCCCTCGGTATTTTGGGCGAGAACTCTGGGGTGTTCTTGGGGGCGCTACCTGGTGCGCTAATCGGGGCGCTACCTGGTGCGCTAATCGGGACGCTATCGGGTGCGCTGATCGGGCCAGATCAGATGTCTGACTTCGCTGCCCTGACCATTGTGTTCTTAGCCGGGCTGTCGCGGGCGGTGGGTGAGGCGATCGTGCTGTTTATCAACCGGGTCAAGCCGCTGCGGTTTCTGCTCAGCCTGGTGCTTTCGGCGCTGCTGTTTGTGGCGGTCTATCTTTTCTGGGCGCTGAGCATTTGGGTGGCTAGCCGCTGGCTGCTAGATCAGCCCGTGCCCTGGCAAACGGTGAGAGATAGCCTGACCCTGAGCTACATTCCGCTGATGTTTAGTTTTTTGGGGGCGATGCCCTACCTGGGGGTGCCGGTGCTGCGGCTGCTGGGCCTGCTCACCCTGCTGCTGCTGGTGTCTAACCTGGCGGTGCTGGGCCACCTGACTCTGGGCCAGGCGATCGCCCATGCGGTGCTGGGCTGGCTGGGGTTGCTGGTGGTGCAGCAAACCACCGTGGCCCAGCCGGTGATCAAACTGGGTCGCTGGCTCACCAACTGGACGGCGGGGGTGACTCTGGTGCGCGATCGCCGCCAGCTCAAAACCCTGGTTGCCGCCAACCCCCTGGGGCCAGGGGATGGCATTATCCTAGCTCCGGGAGCGTTTACCCGCGGGGTATATCCGGCTACTGCTGAGGCCGGTGACTTATCTGGCGCTCTGTCTAGCAATCCGTCTGGCAATCTGGCTGGCAGCCCGGCTGGGGAGCCGCCGCGATCGCGGCGGCTGACGCTGCTGTGGATTTATCTGGCACTGGGCCTGCTGGCCCTGGTGGTGGCCCTCAGCCTAGAGCCGCTGCGGGCTCTGCTCACCACCTGGCAGGGCCAGAGCCGCCCGACTCGCTGGCTGGCCGACCTGATCTGGGTGGGGGCGATCGCCCTGGTGGTGGGGGCCATGCTGGCTCCGCTTGAGGCCCTGGGCTGGTGGGCCGGCTGGTACGGCGATGACGCTGACACCCTGAGCACCCCCGGCTTGAATGTAGAGCCATCCACCCCAGGAGGCGAACCACCCCAGCGCTTCATCGTCTATCTTGACGGCATCAACCAGGTCACCGCCACCTACCTGCCCACCGTCGCCCGCTACCTCGACCAGCTGGGTCAGGCGCTGCCCCCAGACATCACCCTGGTCAAGGGGCTGCTGTCTTACTCGGTGCTCAACCGAGCGCTCACCGAGAACCGTCCTCTAGCCTTTTTCTGGCGTGGGGTAGAAACCCTGGCCCGACGGCTCGGCCCCTGGGTGGGGATCATCATCAACATTCGCAATGTGCTGATTGTGGCGGTGTCGGCCGACCAGCGCTTTGGCCCGATCTACAACCAGGGCATTGCCCAGCGGGTCTACGAGAGCCTGGTGCACCACGGCTACCCCGCCGCCGGGGGCATACCTCTGACGCTGATTGGCTACAGCGGCGGCGGGCAGATCGCCACGGGCATCATGCCCTTTCTCAAGCGCTCTCTAGGGGCACCCATTGAGGTAATTTCTCTCGCCGGGGTGATCAGCGGCAGCAGCCAGGTGCTAGAGGCCGAACAGCTCTACCACCTGGTGGGCAGCAAAGACAAGGTGGAGCGCCTGGGGCCAATTATGTTTCCCCGGCGCTGGGCGATCGCCCCCCTGAGCTACTGGAATCGGGCCAAGCGCAAGGGCAACATTACCTTCATTCCCCTCGGCCCTGTGGGCCACCAGGTGCCTGGCGGCGTGCTCGACGACCAGGCTTTTTTGCCCGATGGCCGCAGCCACCTACAGCAGACCCTCGATCTCACCCTCGATATTCTGGTGGGCGACCTGCGAAATTACCTCGACATCCAAAAGATTCAGGTGACTCGGCCCGGCAACTACTACCAGTTTCAGAGCGCCCCCTTTAACCACCCCAGCTACTACCGGGTGCAGTCAACCCTGGCCGAGCCTTGGTACCGCCCCGTGGGGCAATGGCTGGGGCGACTGGTGCTGCCCGACCTCGACCAGCGCGCCGAGATCGACGGGGTGTGGCTAGAACTGCTGCACAGCCCCCCGGCCTACCGGGCCTGGCTGGGGCAGCGGGTGGTGCTGCGCTGGCGGTGCGACCCCGGCCTCAAAAAGCAGTTTATGGCCGTCACCCGCGACATTCACTTCAGCACTGAGGCCGAAGCCTCTCACCGCGATGGCCTGATTTTGCCCTCTCGGCTCAACTACTGGCGGCTGGTGACGCCCCTAGAGTCTCTGGCCGGGGCGCGCCCTATGGATGATGTGATCGTCAAACTTCCTGACCCAGTGACCGTGGAGGGAGCCCTTTCCCCCGCCCCGCCTCACGGTTCTCAAGCGGGATGGTCGGAGCGACAAATTCAACATTCAACATTCAACATTCAAAACTCTCTGACCCTCACCATCGACCACGAACCCATCCAAATCTCTGGCCTCTACTATGCCCTAGTGCAGTTTCTCGGCCCGGTGGATGAAGCCCTAGAGCGCTACCGGGTGGTGCACTACAACCCCGCCACCGGGGACTTTGACGGTTTAGCAGAAACCGTGCGGCTGCCGACAGTGGTGCGCGATGGCGACGGCATTGATGCGGCCATCAACCGGGAGCTGGAGCGATCGCCCCTCAATGTCACCGGCTGGTATATCCACGGTGCCCAGGCTCAGGATGGCGAATTTGTCGTGCAAGCGCTGCGACCCCGCTGCCTGTTGCAGCTGCGGCCCGACCGGGTGATTGCCAGCGCCCGCCAGGGCAGGGCGCACCTGCGCCGCGAGTCGTGGGGCAATTTGGTGAAGCAAAAGGGCACCGCAGAGTCAGTGCTGATCGACCCCAAAGCCCCCTCTGACCAAGGCGCGATCGCCCGCTGGCGATTGGGCGATCAGGCGCTGGTGGTGCATGTCTACGGCGGCATCGGCGGCGAAAAGCGCGAACCGGCCGCCAAAGGCCCGATTTACTTTGGCCACTTTGCCTACGGCATCGCCACGGTGGTGCGCGAGTCGCTGACCCGCGAGCTGCAGTTCGACATTCACTACCACCAGGTCTATACCCACAACCGGCGCGGGCTGGTGGCGGGCACCCTCGACTGGTCGCTGTACATGGGCGATCGCCAGCGGGGGTTTGCGGGCACCCGGCCAGTGTCAGATATTTTGATCAAACTGCCCGCCTATACCGAGCCCTTTGACTTTAACGGACGGGCCTGGGCGGCGATCGACGATCTGCGCATTGAGCTAGAGCTGATGACCGCCCGCTACCGCACCGGCGACGGCACTGGCGTCACCTACGTTGGCCCGGCCAACAACTGCGCCCAAGATTCTAACCAGGCTATGTACGCCAGCGCTGCCCACCTAGAGGCTGCCGTCATCGCCCACCGCGCTACCCTCAAAGCCTGGGAAGCTGATAACCCTCATCAAGCTCGGCAGTTTCACCAGTTGCTTAGCCTGCGCCGGAACCTTCAGCAAGAGCTGCTGCCCTTTGGCAGCGCCCGAGCCGACTGGGCAGACGAGCAAGAATCCTTGGGCAGCAACCTGTCAGATTTTCCGCTAAAGACCCTGGGGCGCGGCCTGCTCAGCTGGCGCACCATGCTGCCCCGCAAAGCCAGCGACACCATTACCCAGCTTTGCCTGCGCCACGGTGCGGCCCTGTGGGTGCTGCGCACCAACCAAATTGGTGGCTACGACCCAGCCATTGAGCCGATTGCTCCAGCTACCCTATAAATCGCTTCATGCTGAGTTTCTGCACACAACAAATCTTCCTCAGCAGCTGCTGAGCAATGCTGTCAAGCCATGGGTATGTGAAGATGTAGTAAAATGTATTTCGGGAACTTTATCGCTTTCTTACGGATCTGTTATCAATGAGCCAGTAAATATACGTAGACATCCATAGAGTCGTCCTTAGCTAAGGCTGAGCTGCGCTTATTCCTGGCATCGTTGAGTGACTTTTTGGCTGGGTCATATTTTGGCTATAGACCTGTCTTGGTCTAATAGACCTGCCACCAAAACGTCTAGAAGTTAGAAACTACTACTACGGTTATGCCATGCTGAACCTCAGCAAATTTTTCCGTCCGGAGCGCACCCCTGTTGCCTCCCAGGTGATGGGGTTGGTTTCTCTGGTAGCCACGGTGCTGGTAGGGCTGCCCGCCGAAGCCAGTGTGCCCCTGACGCGGGCCGATGTTGAGGCCTTGCGTAACCGGGTTGAGTTTATTCCTCGGGGGCGCAACCCCAGGGCGGCCAGACGGTCAGATTTTTTGGCTGTGGGCGATGCCCTGCGTACCGCCGCCACGGCCCAGGCCGACCTGCGCTTTAACGACGGCTCCCTGGCTCGAGTAGGTGAGCGCGCCACCTTTCAGTTTCAGCCCAACACCCGCAACTTTCGCCTCAACAACGGCACGCTACTGCTGCTGATTCCACCAGGGCAGGGCCGCACGAATATTCAAACCCCCAGTGCGGTCACCGGCATTCAGGGGTCGGCGGTAGTAGTGCGCTACATTCCCGAGAGCGACCTGACTCTGGTGATGGCGCTGACCAACAACCCCGCTGGCCCCATGACGATTACCGCCAGCGGCTGCGCTGAGGCTGGGGCGGCCTGTGATGCCACAGAGTATTCGCTCTACGGCGGTCAGATGGCCCTGATTCAAAACAACCAGGTGCAGGTGGTGGAGTTTGACCTGCCGATGTTTTATCAGACCAGCCCGCTGGTGGAGGGGCTAGAGCTAGACAACCCCGATGCCGAGTCACCCCTGGGGGCAGTCCTAGAGCAGGTGCGCGCAGAAACCCTAGAGGCCCTAGAGGAGCAAAGCCCCTTCTCTGAAGAAAGTGTCATTCTCAACCCGGCAGCTATTGGTTTAGATGGTGCTGGACAGGTGGCGAGCGAACAGCCCTGGGTGCTATCTCCCTCGGGTAATGGGGTGTCGCCGCTATCGCCGATTAGCGGTGTGCTCTCCCCCGGTAATTCTTTGGTGACCACTATTCCTCTCCAGGTGGGGAGTGGGCAGGCCGGGCCTCTGCCTGGGGCAGGGGGCGGTAATATTCCCAGACCTGGCGGAGAAAGCGGCATCGGCATTCCCGACCCGGTGGTCACTCCAACCCCAGGCCCAACGCCGGTTCCAACCCTGCCGACTCCAGAGACTGGCTTTGGCGATACCCCCGCCCCCGGCAATAACACCCCTCCTGGCAGCATTCCGGCTCCGACTCCGGCCCCGACACCACCGGGGGGTGGCGTTAACAACCCTGGCGGCGGCAATGGTGGCGTTGGTGTTGGCCCCGGTAATAACAACGGTGTTGGCCCCGGTAATAACAACGGTGTTGGCCCCGGCAATAACAACGGTGTTGGCCCCGGTAATAACAACGGTGTCGGCCCCGGTAATAACAACGGTGTCGGCCCTGGAGAGCCGATTACCCCGCTGCCCAACGAACCGCTGATTCCTCCTGAAAAGTAGAGTTGGGCGCTGGCAGGGCGATTGTTTGGGTTAGTGGGCGGCTAGTCTGACGGATTGGTGTGGTGTGATACATCAAGACCAAGCTGCTTTAGGCTAAACGTGGCCATTACCGACAGTGTTATTCCATGCTGAGCCAAATCAAGTCTATTGTTGAGGCAATTTCGCCTCGACTGGTTGAGATTCGCCGCCATCTCCACAGCCACCCCGAACTCAGCGGCCAAGAGTATAAAACGGCGGCCTACGTCGCTGGGGTGCTTTCCTCCTGTGGGCTGCGGGTGCAGGAGCTGGTGGGTAAAACTGGGGTAGTGGCTGAGCTGGCGGGCGATCGCGACCCACGAATCTTAGCCATCCGCGCCGATATGGATGGGTTGCCCATTGCCGAGCGGGTCGATCTGCCCTTTGCCTCAGCCCAGTCGGGCATCATGCACGCCTGCGGCCACGACCTGCACACTACGGTGGGGCTGGGCACGGCCATGGTGCTGGCTCAGCTCGGCGTCACCCTGCCGGGCACCACTCGTTTTTTGTTTCAGCCCGCCGAAGAAACCGCCCAGGGTGCCCGCTGGATGATCGAAGACGGGGTGATGGCGGGGGTGTCGGCGATCTTGGGGCTGCACGCCTATCCCTCGGTGCCCGCGCGGGCCATCGGCGTGCGCTACGGAGCGCTCACCGCCGCCGCCGACGATTTAGAAATCATCATTGTCGGAGAGTCGGGCCACGGAGCCCGGCCCCACGAGGCGATCGACGCCATCTGGATTGCCTCCCAGGTGATCACGTCGCTACAGCAGGCGATCAGCCGCACCCAAAACCCGCTGCACCCGATCGTGCTCACCATTGGCCAAATCCAGGGCGGGCGCGCCCCCAACGTGATTGCCGACACGGTGAAGCTGCTGGGCACGGTGCGATCGCTCCACCCCGACACCCGCAACCACCTGCCCCAGTGGATTGAGTCGATTGTGGCAGGGGTGTGCCAACCCTACGGGGCTAAGTACGAGGTCAACTATCGCCGGGGGGTGCCCTCGGTGCTCAACGACCCAACCCTGACCGAACTCACCGCCCGCTGCGCCAGCGAGGCCCTGGGCAGCGAGTACCTGCAAATTATCCACGAGCCGTCTCTGGGGGCCGAAGATTTTTCGCTGTATTTGGAGCACGCGCCGGGCACCATGTTTCGCCTGGGGGTGGGGTTTACCGATCGCGCGGTCAACTACCCCCTGCACCACCCCAAATTTGAAGTAGACGAGTCGGCGATCGCAGCCGGTGTGCTCACCAT
>QBMN01000157.1 GCA_003241845.1 Shackletoniella antarctica
TGGGGTCGCCCACGGGCACTAGCACCTCCAGGGTGAAGTCGGTCAACAGGCGACGACTAATGCCCAAGAGTTCCTCTTCGCTGGCCCCTTCGGGTGGGGGGGCAATGCTCTGCTGCAGATCGCGAATGATGATCAGCGGCTCTAGGCGCTCAATGTTGCGGATGATGCTGAGGGTCTGGGGAAACAGCGCCTGCATCGACACATCGACCGTGACGCGCTCTAGTTTGCCGTTGAGCTCGGGGGCCACGCCTTCGACCACTAGGGCCGAGGGGCTGGGGTTAAACCTCAGCAGCTCAGAGGTAAAGAGCTGGTTTTGCACCTGGGGGTTGCCCGCAAATACAGCCTTGGCCCGGGCAATTTGCTCTCGGGTGAGGCCCAGGGCAGCGAGCTGAGCGTTGTCAAGCTGAGCGGTATCGGCCCGCAGCACGTCGGCGATCGCCGCATTGCTGTTTTGAATCTGCTGGTTGATATCGAGCAGCAGGGTATCGAGGGTTTGAGAGCTGCCGAGCAGACTGTAGACGCCCACCCGCTGCTCGAGAGCGGTATTTAGCTCAGCTTGCAGCACCGCCCGGTCTTGCAGACTAGCCCTCTGCTGATCGACCTGGGTTTGCTTTTGGGCTACTTCGCCCTCGAGAACAGTTTTTTGCTCCTGCACGGGCTGCACGACAAAGTTGTAGAGGGCATAGGCACCAATCAGGCCCAGCACCGCCAGGGCTATGCCCTGAATCTTGGGGGTTAGCTCTACCCCAAAGACCACAGGATAAGTCGGGGCAACCTCTTCTTGGCCCCGGTTTTCATCAAGGGGGAGAAAATCACCGGATGCGGTCATTCGATTACTCCTTTTTCTCTCAGGGCTTGTAGGCGGCTCACTAGACCAACGGTGCCCTGGCGCTCTAGCTCATCGATCAGCTGAGACGACGGAGTATCGGTGATACTGGCACCAATGGTGTAGTCGATTAAAAAGTCGGGGTCGCCCACGGCGGTGCCAGGGCAGCGCCCCTGGGTTTGAGGGTCGAGCAGGGTGGGCTGCTGCTGGGCCTGGCTAATGGCTACAGTGTCTGACTGCAACAGGGGCGATCGCTGAAGCACCAGGGCAAAATCGTTGATTTCGTCGTAGGAACAGGCCACCCCGTTGAGCGACAGCGCGTCGGACTCGGTCGGGGCAACGCTTGGATCGGCTGCCTCGGCAGTGGTAGTGGTCTGGGCTAAGCTGACAATCTGAACCCGAGCTGGGGTGCGGCTGCGGATATCTTGCAGCAGGGCCGACCAGGGCACAATCTCGTCAAATATCGATACAAAGGCATTATTTTCGGCCCGCACTGCATCGATCTGCTGCTGAATAGTGCTGATCTCGGCCAGCTGCGAAGACAGCTGGGCCAGCTCGCCATCGAGGGCACTGCTGCGGCCCTGGAGCTGGTTTACCTGGTTTCTGGTCACGGCCCAGTAGCCGCCCACCAGGGCCAGGGGCACCAGCGCTGCGGCTAGGCCAAAGAACAGCGGTCGGCGATCGCCCACCACCGCCGGGCCACCCCGCGCCCTTGGCTTGGGGTCAAATACCCGCACCTCACGGTCTTTGAGAAAATTGATATCGAGACTGTACATAGCTATACCTCCCGCAGGCCAAGACCGATCACCGTCGCCAACCCCGCCCGCTGCGCTTCGGGGATCTCTTCGTCTACCTCAAGGGACAGGGCCGAAATCGGGTCTATCTGGCTGGCGGGCAGGCTCAGGCGCTGGGCCAAAAACTCATCGAGCTGGCCGATAGACGCCCCTGGCCCGGCCAGCAGCAGCTGGGCTACCTCCATGTCTTCGCCCTGGTTGAGGTAAAAGTCAATGGAGCGACGCAGCTCGTCGGACAGCTCACCCAGCACCCGCAGCATGGCGGTGGTGCCGGGGTTGCTGCCGCCGCCCATCTGGGGCGCGCCCACGGTATCCATACTTTGCACCGGCACCGTCATGCCCTGGAGCAGTTCGGTGTTACGCGACGGGGGCAGGTTCATGGCGCGGCTGAGGGCGCTCTGAATCTGGAACGTGCCAATGGGCACGGTGCGCGAGAAGTGGGGCACCCCATCGACCACAATGGAGATTTCGGTATTCTCAAACTCAATGTCGACCACGGCGGCGGCCTCCTGGGGCGTAAACTGCCGCAGCTGCTCGCGAATGGTGCGAATTAGGGCAAAGCTAGAGGTCTCAAGCACGTTGAGCATTAGCCCCGCCTGCTGAAACACCTCAATGTAGGGGTCGGTGAGGTCTTTGCGCACCGCCACCAGCAGCACCTGCACCTTCTCAATGCCGTCTTCATCGACGAAGTAGCCCAGCTTTTGGTAGTCTACGTCGGCTTCTTCGCGGGGGAAGGGCAGGTAGAGACTGGCCTCTTGGTTGAGCACCATCTCCCGCAGCTCGTCGTCGTCTAGCTCGGCGGGCACCGGTATCACCCGAGTGATAGCCCGACCGGGAATGGCGGTGGTGGCCTGCTTAACCTTGAGCTTGCTTTCGGCCAGCACCGTCTGAATGGCGTCGGCCACGGCGGCGGAGTCTAAAATCTGACCTTCTTCATAGATGCCCTCCGCCAGTTCGACTGAGGCTAGGCTTTCTAACTTGAGGGCAGTGCCCTGCCTTTTAAGGCGGGCCAGGTTAACTCTCTCGGGGGTAAGCTCAATGCCAACGCCCCGAGGCTTGCGATTAAAAATGGATTTGAGACTATCCACGGCAGTGTCCGAAAAACAGGTGAGTAACCAGAAAGACTGCCCGGCTCAACTGACAGCTAGGCAAACCTAAACAGACCCATTTACTGCTTTAAAAAGCCGTTTTCAGGCGTTTGGGCAGAAATAAGGTGGCTCAGCGAACGATCCCTGGGGAAAAGTGCTAACGAATGGTACACAATTTAATTTAGAAATTCCACTTTTCTTTTTTAAGGGATGACTATAGCCAACATTCTCAACTCAGCACCTGATGATCTCGCCGCGGCTCCTGGGGTGATACCGCGCAGAGGCTGCCTGGTATCACCAGCGATGTTACACACAATTCTGAAAAGTGAGCACCCAATATCGCAAAAAATCGCAAAAAATATTGCAAGAATATTGCTGTTTCGCTGCCGCATTCCTTTAAGTCTGGATTAATGACCTATGACCGACCCCGCTGTTCCCCTCGGTACTCCTTGGCAAGATGATGCTCAACGCCTGCTGCTGCTGGGTTCGGGCGAGCTGGGTCGAGAGGTGGCCCTAGAGGCGGTGCGCCTGGGCCTAGAGGTGATTGCCGTCGATCGCTACGACCACGCCCCGGCCATGGCGGTGGCCCATCGTCGCCATGTGATCGACATGCTCGATGGCAACCGGCTGCGGCAGGTGGTAGAAACCGAGCGCCCCAGTTTAATCGTGCCAGAGGTGGAGGCGATCGCCACCGATACCCTGGTCGCCCTAGAGAGCGAGGGCTGGCGGGTCATTCCCACGGCGCGGGCCACCCAGCTGACCATGAACCGCGAGGGCATTCGCCGGCTGGCCGCAGAGGAGCTGGGGCTGAAGACCTCGCCCTTTCGCTTTGCTAGCACCGAGACAGAGTATCTGGCGGCAGTCGAAGCCATTGGTCTGCCCTGCGTGGTGAAGCCGATCATGAGTTCGTCGGGCAAAGGCCAGAGCACCGTGCGGAACCAGGAGGAGGCGCTAGCGGCCTGGGCCTACGCCCGAGAGACGGGGCGGGGCAAGAGCGATCGCGTCATTGTCGAGGGCTTTATTCCCTTTGACAGTGAGATCACCCTGCTGACGGTGCGGGCGATCGACGGCACCCACTTTTGCCCCCCCATTGGCCACCGCCAGCAGGCGGGCGACTACCGCGAGTCGTGGCAGCCCTGCGCCCTGCACCCCGACACCCTGGCCGCCTGTCAGGCCATGGCCCAGGCCGTGACCGACGCCCTGGGGGGCTGGGGGCTATTTGGGGTCGAGCTGTTTATCGCTGGGGCAGCCGACCAGCTCCAGACGGTGTACTTTAGCGAGGTCAGCCCCCGCCCCCACGACACCGGCATGGTGACGATGGTGAGCCAGCACCAGTCAGAGTTTGAGCTGCATGTGCGGGCAATTTTGGGCCTGCCCATTGGCGAGATCACCCTAGTGCAGCCGGGGGCTTCGGCGGTGATTTTGGCGGCGGGGGCCAGCGACAACCCTCGCTACTCGGGGTTGGCGGCAGCGCTTCAGGTGCCCACCAGTAAAGTGCGGCTGTTTGGCAAGCCCGTCGCCCACCCCAGCCGCCGCATGGGGGTGGCGCTGGCCCTGGGCGACACGGTGGAAGAGGCTAAAGAGCGGGCGATCGCCTGCGCTAGCCAGGTGCAGGTGATGGTGTAGTCTCGAATGAGTTATTTTTCTGAGTCACTACCGCCCCTATGCCCTGGAAACCACCCATGAGACTACGCGCCACCGCTCGCTTTGGCCTGTTTGCCCTGCTGGGGCTAATGATCAGCTGGCTAGTGGCCTGCGGCAGCGGCCAGCCCAGCGCCACCGCCCCAGCTGACGGCAGCCAAGAAGTCGAGTTTTGGACGATGCAGCTCCAGCCCGACTTTACCGACTACTTCAACGGGCTGATTGCCGACTACGAAGCTCAAAACCCCGGTACTACCGTGCGCTGGGTGGATGTGCCCTGGGCCGACATGCAGAGCAAAATTCTCACCGCCGTCACCGCTGGCACGGCCCCCGACGTGGTCAACCTCAACCCCGACTTTGCCGCCCAGCTGGCCAGCCGCAACGCCTGGATGCCGCTGGATGACAAAATTTCTGCCGAGGCCAAGCAGGTCTACCTGCCCAATATTTGGCAGGCCAACACCCTCAACGGCCAGAGCTTTGGCATTCCCTGGTATTTGACTACCAATGTCACCCTGCACAACCAGGCGCTGCTGGACGAGGCCGGGGTCGAGCCGCCCACCACCTACGCCGAACTGGCCGAGGTGGCCCGTCAGGTGAAAGACGCCACCGGTAAGTACGCCTTCTTCACCACCTTTGTGCCCGAAGACTCGGCGGACGTGCTGCAATCGTTTGTGCAGATGGGGGTGCCCCTAGTAGACGACCAGGGCCAGGCCGCCTTCGACACCGCCGCGGGCCGCGCCGTCTTTCAGTACTGGACTGACCTCTACCAGCGGTCGCTGCTGCCCAGGGAAGTGCTGACCCAGGGCCACCGCCGGGCGATCGAGCTGTTTCAGGCGGGGGAAGTGGCGCTACTGTCTACGGGGGCCGAGTTTTTCCCCACCATTGAGGCCAACGCGCCAGATATTGCCGCCGTCACCGGCAGCGGCCCCCAGATCACGGGCGACACCGGCAAAACCAACGTGGCGGTGATGAACCTGGTGATTCCGGCGGCAACCGACGTGCCCGAGGCGGCGGTTGACTTTGCCCTGTATTTAACTAACGACGCCAACCAGCTCAGCTTTGCCCAGGCCGCCAACGTGCTGCCCTCCACTACCGGGGCGCTTGAGGATGGCTACTTTGCCGTCGAGGGCACCAGGGGCGTTGAGAAGGCGCGATCGGTCAGCGCTGAGCAGATGAACCAGGCGGAGGTGCTGATTCCGGCGATGGATGGCATTAAGGAGCTACAGGCGATCGTTTACGACAACCTGCAGGCGGCCATGCTGGGTCAGAAAACCGTAGACCAGGCGGTCAGCGATGCGGCGGCGGCCTGGAACAGTCGCTAGCCAAACCTATTCGGCTATGCCGCATCGGACTCAATGGGCCTTACCGACAAGGTTAACCCCACCGACTTCAGCACTGCAATCAGATTAATCAGCGTTGGGTTGCCCTGCTCAGACAACATCTTGTACAAGCTCTGACGATTGAGAGCTGTCATCTCGGCCAATATGCCTACCCCGCCGTGGGCGTCGGTTACATAGCGCAGCGCCATCAAAAACTCGGCAATATTACTTCCCTCAATCGCCGCTGAGAGATATTCAGCCGCCACCTCAACATCTCGCAGCTCTTCCGTCAAAATATCGTCATAGCTTTCAGTCGGCATGGCTTGTGTACTCCTGCCAATAGTCATGGGCACGCTGAATATCCTGCTGTTGCGATGCCTTGTCGCCACCACAGAGTAAAATCACTACCTCCGCCCCGGCCAGCCCAAAGTACACCCGAAACCCCGGCCCAAAGCTGAGCCTCAACTCGTACACCCCGGCCCCTACGCTGCGGCAGTCGCCAAAATTGCCCAGTCGTAGTCGATCAATGCGCTGCAAGATTCTAGCTTTGGAGCGTTTGTCCTTGAGGCTCTTGATCCAGGTCTTAAAGGGCGTTTTGCCGTCGAGTGTCACCTAGGACTTGATGAGCCTCGGCGTACTTTACTATAGAACAATTGTCGCATAAAAGCGACTCAGCTTGCTAAGGCTCGACTAAATGCCGCTGTCGCCATCTGCGGCAATGCGTCGCAGCGTTGACTACGATTTTAGGAGCTCGTCGAGGATGGTGCGGGCGGGCTGGGCCCGCTCTAGGGAGGTCTGGTAGTCGCCGTAGAGTTTGAGAATTTTTGACAGACCGCCGATGCCGCCGCGCAGCTCTTCGAGGTCATCGCCAGAGAGCAGTTCGCCGTCGAGCAGCCGCAGAATTAAGGGTTTGATGTCGCCGACATCTTGGCGGGCTTTTTGCAGCTTTTCTACGGTGCTGAGCAGGGTTTTGAGGTCTTTGAAGAGGTCATCGATCTGGTCGGGGTCGACGGACCCGGGGTTATCGGCGGCGATCGCATCCTCCGGCACCACAGCCTCTGCTTCTGCCGTTGCCTCATTCACTTTTGTCTGTACCATTGATCTGTCTCCGTAGCGGCCATCAACTAAGGAAGTATAGCGCAGCAAAGTTCATGTGTACTACATGAACTTTGCTGTGTGTTGCCATGAGTTTTACCACGTTCTGCCCTAGCTCGCCCGCTGAGTTTGGCCTATTCAAACAAGATAGTTTCTTGCTGCTGAAGCTGCTTTTGCTCGCGCTTGGTGAGCTTGCGGCGACGGCCAGCGGCTTCTAGGCGCTCTTGCAAACGCTCGCGCTGGTCAATTTCGGGCAGCTTTAGCACAATGCCCGCCGCCAGCCAGTAATACACATTCACCGGGTCTACATCAAGGGGGTAGTAGTAGGGGAACACGCTGATAAACAGCACAAACACCCACATCGAAGCCCCATAGCCCCGCAGGTTGGGGTCTTTAATCGAGCGATAGGCCCTGAAGGTGGCGACGGTGAGGGTGAGGTACAGCGCCAGGGTCGCCATCAGCCCCAGGGGGCCGATCTCATACATGAGTTTGGGGTGGTAGGTTTCCACCAGCTCGGTTTTGCCAAAGATGCGGGCGGCGTTGGTGGCCCGGCCCACCCCCCGGCCCAAAATGCCCTGCTGCTGCTTTTGCGCCCAATCAAACTGCTGAATAATAAAGTCTTGGGGCGGCGAGGCCGCCCAGCGGCTCTGAAAGCTATCTAAGCGCTCGCCCACCACCTCTGGGTTTTGGGCCATCAACACCGTGAGTATTAGCCCCAGGCCAATGCCGATGGGGAGAAACCGCTTGAGGTTGGTCACCTGGCCCGTGAGCACCAGCAAACCCACGATGGTAATGGGCACCAGGGCCAGGGCAATGCGCTGCCCCGACACCACCGCCATCACCCCCACCGCCGCGAGGGAGGCTAGGCCGATAATGCGCCAGATCAAGCTGCGATCGCTAAACGCTGTACCAAAGGCAAAGAAGCCGCTAGAAATTAAGAACCAGCCCCACTGCCACGGCGCGTTGAAGGTGCCCGGTAGCCGAATCTGCCCTTGGGACGGGCTATAGAGCAGCGACCCACCCACCAGGCAGCGAGCCTCTAAGGATGCCTTAAACAGGTCTTCGCCTGACCCCACGGTGCCCTGGCAAATGCCCAGCCGCAGCATCATGTACTGGGTAAACCCCAGCCCGCAGCAGATCAGAATCAGCACCACCTGCATACGCAGCAGAAAGTAGACATCTTCGCGATCGCGAATCAGGTAGAAAATGCACGGAATAATCAGCACATAGCCAATCAGCACCTTCAGCCCCAGCACGCCCAATAAGATCGGCACTTCTCCCCCCGCCGCGTCGAGCTGCTGCCCGCCGTTGACCACCAGCAGCGTCAGGCCGCTCAACCCCAGCAGCACCAGCAGCGGAATTTTGATCAGCGGCGGCATGATCAGCGGCTGCCGGGTGCGGCGGCAAAACTGGATTACCCCAATCAGCGCCGGAATGTAAATAGCGTCTTTGGCCAACTGCAAAATGCCGCTGCCCCCCAGGGCGTAGACCACCGTACCGCTAAAGGGCACGTAGATAATTAGCCCATAAATGGCCTGGCGCGGATATTTGAAGGATAGGGCCAGACAGGCGATCGCCACCACCGTCGCCAGGCCCAGCTTTGGTTCCCCCAGCAGCGCCACCAGCACCCCCACCAGCCCCGCCGCAAACAGCGTCGCCGCCACAAACTGAATCATTGCCTTGCGGGCTTTCTGAACCTGGCGCTGCTTAGCCCGCTCTGCTTTGCGGCTGAGGGGTGGAGCTTGGGCGGCTAAATCTTGGTTCTTTTTACCTCGCCGCCGGGGTCGAGGCGCTTTTGCTTGAGGTTGGGAGGTATCGATCACGGCAAGACGAAACGCAGGGAACTTCCACTGCAAGCGTACCCCTTGGGCCAGCCCGTTAAGGCATCACCCTTGCTGACCCGTGAGCATGTCTCGAATGCGCTGACGAAAGCGTCGCACGGCGCTGCGTTGTCCCAGGGTGCGGCTTTGCTCAATGAAGTGACCCACTTCTGCGATGGGCAAAAAGGGAAACGCCAGGCTAGATTCGCATTGCTCATAGCCACCATCCACGCGCGAGTAAGCAAGGTTTGATTGGTATATCGCCACAGTTCAGAAACCCCTAAGGCCGCATAGATAGACTGCTGATTGACTAAAGAGTTTGTGTAGTCTGACTCAATCACCAAATCGGGCGGCGGATCTGCCGGGAGGTTGATTTTTCGGCCTCTGACCGCTGCCTCATTTTGAATGTAAAAGCAGCTGTCTGGCTCGACAGCACGGGCCAAATCTTCTCGTTCCAGGGTCAAAGAACCGAGCTTTCTGACTTCAATTTCAAGTTCATCGGCGATCGCCTCAACAAAGCTTTCCAGTAACCCCTTGGGTTTTTCGTGCTCTTCCAGCGGCATTCTTAGCTCCAGCACGCCGCGATCATAGGCGATTCTCCAGACGCGATCGCCCCCTACCTCGGCCATAAGGGCTCTGTAGGTTTGCCAGCTTACCCCCCGCATCACAATGAGCGGGGCCGGGGGGAGCAGCGAGGGTGGGCGCGTGGCTACCATTGTCCCAAAAACAATTACGCCTCAAGCATAGCGCGATCGCCCTTGGGGCCAGTCTTTGCTCACGGCCTGGAACGGCAGAGCTACAGCCCACATTAAAGCTCAGGTCGATAGAGTGCCTACCCTGGCCAGGCTTGGATTACGATAAAGCCAGCACCCCCAAGGGAGCGCCGCCAATTTTGCCAGGAGAGGTAGCCGGTGCCACCGCTCACCACCGATCTGCTCGATCAAATTACCCAGCGTTTGGTGTCTGCCCTCCAGCCAGAGCAGATCATTTTATTTGGCTCCTACGCCTACGGCGAACCCAACGCAGACAGCGATATCGACTTGCTCGTGATTGTTTCGCAGTCCGACGAACCCCGCTACCGTCGAGCGCGGGTCGCCTACAGAGCGCTGCGAGGGCTGGGAATTCCCAAAGATATTTTGGTAATGACTCGCGAAGAGGTTGAGCGCAAAAAGAACGTAGTCAGTTCCCTCGTCTGTCAAGCGCTTCGGCAGGGCAAAGTTCTCTATGGTTGATGCTAAGCAAGTGGAGGTCGAGAAGTGGCTGACCATCAGTAGACGGGATTTGCAAGCAGCCAGGGCACTCCTTAAAGAACTGCTGCTTGAAAATGTTGTTTACCATTGCGAACCTGAAGAAGAAGATGCCCAACAGGCCATAGAGTTGGCCGCATCGATTCTCGATTTCGTTACGCAAAAATTGCCCTAGATGTCTATGTTTCAGGCGACTCGGCGGCGACTGGCGCTCTGGTATACGGCGGTGACGGCGGTGCTGCTGCTGCTGTTTGCCAGCGGCTTTTACCTCTACGTACGCACCACGCTGGTCGAGCGGGTGGATGACACCTTGAACCATGTGGTGGAGATTGTGGAGCGATCGCTCGTCATTGAGCCCGATGCCGCTGGGGATCATATCTTCGCCACCGTCGCCCCCGACGGCCCGCCATTCCGGGTGAATGTAGAAGCCAGCTTTCGCGACAACGCCCGCGCCGTCGAAGACGACCACATTGACCTGGAGTGGTTTGGCCCCGGTGGCCAGCTGTTGTGGTCAACCTTTTCAGACGTAAACCCGGTGCCCCTGCACGTCAACCCGGCGGGGGAGACCGTGCGAGTGGGTGAAGAGACCTTCTTTCGCCAGATCACCGAGCGGGTGCAGGCCAACGGCCAGGTGCTGGGCTACCTGCGGGTCAGCCACCCGTGGTTTGAGGTGACCAAGCCCAGCCGCCGACTGATTGTGGACTTGGCCCTGGGCACCAGCCTGATGGTGGGGGCGGTGGCGGCGATCGGCTGGCTACTGTCGGGCATCGCCATGGCCCCGGTGCGCGACTCATACCAGCAGCTCAAGCAGTTCACCGCCGATGCCTCCCACGAGCTGCGCAACCCGATCGCCGTGATTCAGACCAATGCCCAGGTGGCGCTGTCAGACCCCCACCCCGATGTTGACATTCAGCAAAAGCAGTTTCAGGTGATCGAGCGGCTCACCCGGCGGCTGGGGCGGCTGGTGGATGACCTGCTGTTTCTCGCTCGCCAGGAAAGCGGGCTGATCGCCCTCACCCCGGCTTCGGTGAGCCTAGAGGGTCTGCTGGAGGACGTGCTGGAGGAGCAGCAGGTAATGGCCGACGAACGCCGGATCGCCCTGCGGGTGGAGGTGGCCGAGGACAGTGCTGCCCCAAGCTCTGGTGACAAAGGCTCTGGTGACAAAGGCTCTGGTGACAAAAGCTCTGGCGACAAAAGGCATGGCAAACAACGGCCTAGGCAATCGGCGCTGCTGGCGGCACCCCCCACCGCCAGCTCCACGATTTTGGGCGATCCCAGCCAGCTCACTCGGCTGTTCACCAACCTAATCAGCAATGCAGTGCAGTATACCCCCGACGGCGGCACCGTGACGGTGCAGGTGAAACCCACCAAGCACCAGGGCCAGCCAGCGGTGCAGGTGACGGTGCAGGATACGGGCGTTGGCATGGATGGCGAGGCGCTGGCCCATGTGTTTGATCGTTTCTACCGAGCCGACCCGGCCCGGTCGCGCAATGGGGAGCAGGGGACGGGGC
>QBMN01000158.1 GCA_003241845.1 Shackletoniella antarctica
GCTCACGGGGGCAAGGGGTGAAGTTCTTCTCTATTGTGCCACCCCCTCTCGTTGGCTTTAGATGATCTGGGCTGGATAGATGTAGCGTACAAACTCAGGGTTTTGCACTACAGTTTTGCACTACACTTAGTCGGCGGTAGGCCTAGAGCATCGGTACAGTATGGCTAAAAACCTGGTTCCTTCATCGCTGCTCTAACGACATGACTAGCCTTCTGACCCAGAAACCGAGTTTCTGTACCGACGTCTCGGGGTCTGCGACCCAGACCACCAGGGGGCAAAATCCCTCGCTCGTAGCAGACCTGAGGGCAAACCCCGGCACCTAACCAGCCGTTCTCTCCAGAGAATTTTCGAGAATTTTTAGCGAAGACGGGTCGCCAAAACCTTTGTTCTATAGTACGCTTGTTTTCAGCCTGAGGTAACGCTGGCCAGTGCACATTAAGCGCGTCGAGCTGTCCCACTTTAAATCGTTTGGGGGTACGACCCAGGTTCCATTGCTGCCTGGGTTTACTGTCATATCTGGCCCCAACGGCTCGGGCAAGTCAAATATTCTTGATGCGCTGCTGTTTGGCCTGGGTTTGGCCAGCTCGAAGGGGATGCGGGCCGATCGCCTGCCCGACCTGGTCAACCAGAGCCAGATGAGCCGTCGCACCACCTCTGAGGCCAGCGTCACCGTTACCTTTGATCTCGGCGACGTGCCCGCCGATCTATTAATTGACGGCGATGGCGATGACGGCTCCAAGAATGGCGCGGCAGGGGGCAGTGCAGCGGAGAGCAATGGCGGCAGCGCCCCGACCCTAGATATCTCTGGATCATCAGAGGATAACGCCGCCGATAACGTAGTGCGCCTACCCCTGGGCCTTGAGTGGAGCGTGACCCGGCGGCTGCGGGTGACCAGCCAGGGCACCTACACCTCTAACTACTACATCAACGGCGAACCCTGCACCCTCAGCCAGCTCCACGAACAGCTGCAAAAGTTTCACGTCTACCCCGAGGGCTACAACGTCGTGCTCCAGGGCGACGTCACCAGCATTATTTCAATGAATTCGCGGGAGCGGCGCGAGATTATTGACGAGCTGGCCGGGGTGGCGGCCTTTGATCGCAAAATTGACCAGGCTCGGGGCAAGCTCGATGCCGTGCGCGACCACGAAGAGCGCTTTCGCATTGTGGAGCGCGAGCTGCAAACCCAGCTAGAGCGGCTGGCCCAAGATCGGCAAAAGGCAGAGAAATACCAAAAGCTGAAGGAAACCTTTCAGGCTAAGAGCCAGTGGGAGGCGGTGCTGCTGTGGCAGGCTCAGCAGCGGGCGATCGCATCCCTCCACCAAACCCTAGAGCAGGGTGAAGCCAAGTCAACCCAGCTGGCCCAGGCGATCGCCCAGGGTCAGGGGGCGATCGCCACCCTCGAAGCCGAGTTGGCCACCCTCAACGCCCGCATTCGGGCGATGGGCGAAGACGAGCACTTGGCCCTGCAAGCCCAGGTGGCCACCCACGAAGCCGAGCTGCGCCAGCTCCAGCGCCAGGAGCAAGAAAACCGCACGGCGACCAATCAGGCCGCCGCCCAGCGCCGCGATACAGAGATCGCCCGCCAGCAGCAGCAGCGAGAGCTAGGGCAGGTGGGCCAGGCGATTGAGGCGCTGACCACGGGGGAGCTGGTGGCCCTCACCAAGGCCAAAGACCAGGTGCAGCAGGCGCTAGAAGAACGCCGCCAGGCGACTCTGGCGATCGCCTCCGCATCTCAAACCAGCATTCAGCAGCAGACCCAGCTGCGCCAGGCGATCGATACCCTGCGCAGCGAAACCGAACCCCAGCGGGCCGAGCAGATTCGCCTGCAAGAGCGCCTGCGCCAGCTAGAGCAGCAGATCGAAGCCCTCACCGAGCAGCGGCGCACCCTTGGCGACGGCCCAGCAGCAGCCCATGACTCTAGCCTGGCCCAGCGCCTGGCCGCAGCAGAAAAAGACATCCAAGACATCGCCGCTAAGATCGCCGCCGCCGAAGCCGAACTCTCGGTGCAGCGCGACACCCAGACCCGCCTGCTCAAAGAGCAGCGCGACAAACAGCGCGAACTCGACAAGCTCGAAGCTCAAACCCAGGCTCTGCAAGAGAGCCAGGGCACCCACGCCACCAAGCTGCTGCTCGACAGCGGCATTGCGGGCATCAGCGGGCTGGTGGCCCAGCTGGGCAAAGTTGACCCCAAATTTCAGCTGGCCCTAGAGATTGCCGCCGGGGCACGCCTGGGCTATCTGGTGGTCGAAAACGACCGAGTCGCCTCCCAGGGCATTGAGTTTCTCAAGCAGCGGCGGGCCGGGCGGGCCACCTTTTTGCCCCTCAACAAAATTCGCGCCCCCCGGTTTACCCCCGTGCCCGAGTGGAAGCGCCCCGACGGCTTTCTCGACTACGCCGTCAACCTGATCGACTGCGACCCTCGCTACCGCGATATTTTTGGCTACACCTTTGGCAGCACCGTGGTGTTTGACAGCCTGACCTCGGCCCGGCAGCACCTGGGCGACTACCGCATTGTCACCCTAGAGGGCGAAATTCTTGAAACCAGCGGGGCCATGACCGGGGGCAACCTGTCGCCCCGCTCGGGTAGCCTGCACTTTGGCACCGTAGAACCGGCAGAGTCGACCGAGGCCCAGGCCCTGCGCCAGCGCCTGGGCGATATTGAGGTGATGCTAGAACGCTGCGATCGCGACCTCAAGACCACCTCCGAAACGCTGCAAACCCTCACCCAATCTCTGATTGCCCAGCGCCAGCAGTACCGCGAGCAGCAGCTGGCGGGCGAACAGCAGCAGAGCCAGCACCAGCAGCAGGCCCAGCAGCGCGCCCAGCTCGAAACCCAGCTCACCCAGCACCAGCAGGAGCTGGCCACCACCCAGGCGCGACTGCAAGAATTGGCCGCATCGCTCCCCACCCAAGCAGCAGAGATTGCCCGACAGCAGCAGGTGCTCGGCGGGCTAGAGCAGTCCCAGGCTCACAGCGAGTGGCAAACGGCCCAGGCGGCGGTGGGGGAGCTAGAGGCTCAGTTGAGCGATCGCCAGCAGGCCCTGCAGGCGGCAGAACGCCTTCAGGTCGAGCTGCACAACCAGCGGCAGCAGCTAGAGCTGGCCCTCACCCAGGCCCAGCAGACCCTGGCTACCCTGGCCCAGCAGCAGCGCGATCGCGACCAGCAGCTCACCCAGCTCACCCAGCAGCAGGCCGCACTCAATGGCGAAGTTGCCCAGCTACGCCAGCAGATGGCCGCCCTCGACCAAACCCTGGCCGCCGAAAAAGCCGCCCGCGACGAGCTAGAGGGGCGACTGCGCACCCAGCGCACCCAAACCCAGCAGCAGGAATGGGAGCGGCAAAAGCTGCTCGAAACCCAGCAGGAGCGCCGCCAGCAGCTGGCGGAAGCTCAAGAATTACTGGCGGCCCAGGCGGCAGAGCTGCCCAAGCCGCTGCCCGAAATCCCTGCCGAGACCGACTTGGAGGAGTTAAGGAAAGAGCTGCGATCGCTCCAGCGGCGCATGGAGGCCATGGAGCCGGTCAACATGCTGGCCCTCGAAGAGTACAACCGCACCGAAGAGCGGCTGGGCGAACTCACCCAAAAACTCACCACCCTCGAAGAAGAGCGCACCGAGCTGCTGCTGCGCATTGAGACCTTTACTACCCTGCGCCGCCAGGCCTTCACCGAAGCCTACGACGCCGTCAACATCAACTTTCAAACCATTTTTGCCGAGCTTTCCGACGGCGACGGCCACCTCCAGCTCGAAGACCCCGAAGACCCCTTCAACGGTGGACTCAACCTGGTTGCCCATCCCAAGGGCAAACCCGTGCGGCGGCTGGCCTCTATGTCTGGGGGCGAAAAGTCGCTCACGGCGCTGGGCTTTATCTTTGCCCTCCAGCGCTATCGCCCCTCGCCTTTCTATGCCTTCGACGAGGTGGATATGTTTCTCGACGGGGCCAACGTGGAGCGGCTGTCGCGCATGATCAAGCACCAGACTGAGCAAGCCCAGTTTATCGTGGTCAGCCTGCGCCGCCCGATGATCGAAGCGGCCCAGCGCACCATCGGCGTCACCCAGGCGCGGGGAGCCTACACCCAGGTGCTGGGCATCGACCTAGAGCCCCAAACCGCCACGCTGTAGATCTACACTCTGTTTCAGCAAATTATAGCGGTGTGCTTGGATACGCCCCCCATAGTGATCTACCCCGAGGTGTTTCATCTGCTGCCCGTCCGCACCCGCGCTTGATGACGGTACACCTCATTGTTGGCCTCTAAATAGGTCAACCACTCATGGCAGGCCCGATGAGAGGTGGGCAGACAGACAAAAATGACGTTGACCTGATGGTCGAGCTCATCGAGCACCTCGTGCGCCTTCAGCAATCCCTGCGCCGCTAGGGCTTGGTAGACCCAGCTAAAGACTGGAAGCAACACCGCTGCAATCACCCCATCCACCACGTGCTTAATCTGATTCGGCGTCGGTATCGTCAGCACGCCAAACAACCGTTGGGCATTGTTGTGCCCGTGGCGGCTCCTTTCTGAAGCATCAGCGCCAGAAATGAGGGGCATTGCAGGTAAAACACCGCAGAGGCCCCTAACACCAGAACCGGGCGTATACAACAGTTGGGGGATCCCCCCTGCCCCCCTTAAAAAGGGGGGTCTGAGTCCGATTCAAAGTCCCCCTTTTTAAGGGGGATTTAGGGGGATCACTAGATTTAGTAGGTAGTCCCCCAACCTCTAGATGCGCCCACCAGAACCCGAAGGTGATAGCGTCGAGCATTACTCGGCTGACGAGGATCCTCAACCCCCTCCATCGCATTTTCAATCGCCAACGCCGAGGTCACCCCCAAAACCGGCACTTCGTTGAGGTCAACAATCAGCACGTCGTAGTTTGCGATCGCATTGTGCTCCCGCGCGATCGCCTTGGCCACCCCAAAAATCATTGGCCCGCTGAGGTGAAACAGCAGCACTCGGCCATTGGCGGCATCGAGGGCTTCCTTCTCTTCAGGGGTCAGCACAATCTGGTCGTCATCGTCGGTAATCGCCTTCACCGACTGCGATTGCAGTTCATCTAGGCGGGCAATGGTGAGAATATTGGCAATGAAGACGCCGACGGCAACCGCCACCATCAGATCAACAAACACCGTCAGTAGCACCACGCTGTAGACAATGCCCGCCGCCTTCCAAGAAATTTTGTGGGCGCGCTTCAAAAAGCCCCAGTCAATAATATCGATCCCCACCTTCAGCACAATGCCCGCCAGCACCGCCAGTCAAAAACCGACCCAGCTCACCGCAGCAGCAGCAAAGGAATTTGGCTACTCCTCAGCAGCTGAATCGTGGTGCTGCCAATCACCAAATGGCGCACCCGGCGGTGGCCGTAGGCCCCCATCAGCAGCAGACTGATGCTGTGGGACTCAATGTATTGAGCGATCGCCTGCTCGGGGTCGCCAACGGGCTGGCTGACCTTGGGTTCAATGCCCGCCTGTTGCAGCAGCGCCACGGCCTCGGCCAGCGCCTGAGCCGCACTTGGGTCTGACTCAGACCTAACGGCCATCAGCAAATGAATATCCAGCGGTTTGAGGCTGGGGGTATGGGCCAAAAACGTCAGCAAGCGCTGGCCGGTGGGGCTGCCGTCGTAGGCCACCAGCAGCCGTTCGATGGGGGCAAACTCGCGGGGGGTGACTAGGCAGGGCTTGGTGCTGCTGCGCACAATGCGATCGACGTTGGCCCCCAGGTGACCCGAGGCAAAATCTGCCGCCTCACCCCGCTTGCCCAGCATGATCAGGTCGGCGTCGGCCTCTAGGGTTTCGAGGTAATCCACCAAGAACCCCGTTTTGTGAATCAGGGTGACGGTCTCAGCCCCGTGGCTGGTGAGGGCCTGCTCAGCATCGGCCAAAATTAGCTTGGCCCGCTGGTGGTTGAGCTTGGCCCGCTCGTGCTCGACGTCAACCAGTTTTTTGAGCAGGCTCTCAGAGGCCCCCAGGCCAATGCTGCCGCTGAGGTTGCTGGCTTCGGCGGTGGCTTGCCCCCGCGAGTCGGTGACGTAGAGCACGTCTACGCTGGCCCCCATGCCCTGGGCAAACCAGGCGGCGTAGGGATAGCTGCTCTGGGCAAAGGCAGAGCCATCGGTGCATAACAAAATGCGTTTCATAGGTGACCTAGTTTTCGCGAACGGCATTGGGGTTAGAGGGGGCTGTGGGGGTGGGCAGACTGTGGACGGCTAGCTTCTCCACCAGGGTGGCGCTAGCTTCGTTGAGGCCAATCACCTCGACCTCGGCCCCGGCCCGGCGAAACTTGTTGACAATTTTGTCGAGGGCCGCCACCGCCCCCTGATCCCACAGGTGGGCATGGGTGAGGTCGATGGTGATGCGATCGACAAATTCGTCAAAGTCAAAGGCCTCTAGAAATTCTTCGATCGACACGAAAAAAATCTGCCCCGACACACTGTAGACCCGGTGGCTGCCATCGTCTTTCAGCACCTTATCTACAAACACCAGCTGGGCAATCTTGCGAGAGAAAAACACCGTACTCATGACGATGCCCGTGGCCACCCCGAGGGCAAAGTTGCGGGTAAAAATCGTCACCAGCATGGTGGTCAGCATCACCGCTGTCTCGGTGCGAGGCACCTTGGCCATATCGCGAAACGAGGCCCAGCGAAAGGTGCCGATAGAAACCATAATCATCACCGCCACCAGCGCCGCCATGGGCATCTGGCGTACCCAGCCGCTGAGAGCCAAAATCGCAAACAGCAAAAACACCCCCGCCGCCAGGGTGGAGAGTCTGCCCCGCCCACCCGACTGCACGTTGATCACCGACTGGCCAATCATGCCGCAGCCCGCCATGCCGCCAAAAAAGCTGGTGATGATATTGGCGATACCCTGCCCCTTGGCCTCGCGGTTTTTGTTGCTGGGGGTGTCGGTCAGCTCGTCCACCAGAGAGGCGGTGAGGAAGGAAGCCAGCAGCCCCACCACCGCCATGGTCAGCGAGGTGGGCAGCACAATGCGCAGGGTTTCTAAGGTAAAAGGCACCTGGGGCAGCGAAAAGAGCGGCAGCGCGGTGGGCAGTTCGCCCATGTCGCCCACCGTGGGTACGTCAATGCCCAGGGAAATTGCCGCTACGGTCATCACAAACAGCGCCACCAGGGGCGACGGCACCGCCTTGGTAAAGCGCGGCAGAATGTAGATGATCGCCAGAGACAGCGCCGTCATCACGTATACGGCAAAGGGCACATTTGTCAGCTGCGGTAGCTGAGCTAAGAAAATCAGCACCGCCAGGGCGTTGATGTAGCCCACCATCACCGCTCGCGGCACGTAGCGCATTTGGCGGCCCAGCCTCAGCACCCCAAAGATTACCTGAAACAGTCCGCACAGCAGGGTGGCTACCAGCAAATACTCCAGCCCGTAGTCGCGCACCAGGTCGATCATCAGCAGGGCCATGGCCCCGGTGGCAGCGGAGATAGAACCGGGCCGCCCACCCAAAAACGCAGTAGTGACAGCGATGATGAAGGAGGCATACAGCCCCACCTTGGGGTCAACCCCAGCGATAATCGAAAATGCGATCGCCTCCGGTATCAGCGCCAGCCCCACCACCGCCCCAGCCAGCAGATCGGCCTTGGGGTTGGCCAACCACTCCCGCTTTAGGCGGCGCAGAGTAGGGGTACGAAATTTGCTCTTATAACTATTCAATGGTCCTCCTCTAGGCCCTATAAATATGAAACCCCCATAGAACCTAGATTGGCCAGGGTCAAGCCCAACCTGCTCTTTGCCAATCTGCTGCTACGCGGATGGGGGCTACCTGCGTAGATTGAGACAAGCTGCCCTGGAAGATAGCAGCGGATCAAAGGCAAAATAGCCGCTGGGGGCTGGGGTTTGCGATCGCGCTCTGCCTACAGTCAACCTGCATCTAGTCAAATAGAGACACACTGACTCATGCGGCGCAACGAGCCTTTACAGAAATAGTAAAAATCCAGGTCAAGTATTAAGAACCCATGGTCAGAGGCTGCTTCGTCTGGTGAGCGGGCTAGCTCAGCGACAGATATCCGCAGCCCTACCCTTGTCGCCGAATAGCGACCATGGCGCAGCAGCCTTGGTCACGAGGGACAGGCTGCCTGCCAACAACAATGAAATAACGGTTGAAAGAGCATCATGCCCGTGAGTAAATTCACTTAATACTTCTTTACCTGCTTCTATATAAATTTAAACTGGTCGAGATGTCTAGGGAAACGTGAAAAGAAGTTGGAGAAACCCAAAAAATGAGCGTGTGGCACGAGGAGCAGAGCGGCTTCCCCGGCAGCAGGGAAAAGGGCAGCATTGTGTAGCCCGGTTCACTAAGTTAAGTTAAGTTAAGGAAGCGCCTGTTGCCACAATCATTGTCACACCCATCTAATGCCGCGACCTGAGCCTGATCCGCAAACCATTGACCGCGTAATCGAGATGGCGTGGGAAGATCGCACCCCCTTTGAGGCGATTGAGCTACAGTTTGGGCTGTCAGAAAAGCAGGTGATTGCGGTCATGCGGCGCTACATGCAGCCGTCAAGCTTTCGCCTGTGGCGCAAGCGGGTGACGGGGCGCAAAACCAAGCATCAGCAACGGCGCGACTTTGGCCTGGGCCGATTCAAGTCATCCAACCAAAAGTAGGAGCATGCCACGCCCTCGGCAGGCTAGGCCCTGCGACCTGTGCCAAACCCCAGCCCGCAGGGCCTAGCCGTTTTGGCGATGGCTGTAGATGTTCAGGAATGTTACGGAGGCAATCCAGCTTCGCGGCATCCTTCACCCGCCAAAGCAGCCTATTTCTTAAAGTAATTACTGAAGTTTTAAGTTGATCCGGATGAGACCTCTACTTTGAGGGAACTATAGACACAGGTTCAATTCTTCTCTCTCTGCCAACGGCCATGAAAACCTCTACAGTTCTCGTGCAGTCAACCCTCGCCCAAGCCCCACCTACCAGCCGGTTGCCGATTGACAACCCCTGGATGCTGACGTCTGGAGGGTTGCTGCTGGTGCTGGTGGGGCTGGGCGTATATTCTCACCTGCAAACTCGTAAGCTGCTAAAACAGCTTAAGTTTGAGACCTATAAGAATCAGGAGATGCAAAAAAAGGTCAAGCTGGCGCTCAAAACCATCAGCAAGATGGAGCAAAACCCTGACCTAATTCACTCCCGCGAGTTTAACCTCGACTACCTGCGCATGCGCATGGATGAAGACCATTTCCATGCGTCGATCGTGAACCAGCTCAAGGTCAAGGTCAAGCAAAAAATCTCGGTGGCGCTGCGCCCGCGCCAGGCTGAAGAAGGGATGATTGGCATCGCCAGCAAGCCCCGCGTGGTAGATGAAATTTTTGACGTTGAGTACGCTCCCCACGATCAGCCGAATGCGAAGAAGCGGGTGCTGTTTCGCATTCAAGTCAGGCTGGCGAAGCTGCCAACCCAGGCCACCTCATCTACCATTGGCCAACTGGTTGAATGCATCGAAAACTTCATGAGCCCCGATGCCGAAGAACTCCACTGGCAGCCCACCATTCAGGGCCGCATTGCCAACATGCACTGGGATCAAAAAGCTAAACCCACCCCGCTGCTGGTAGTCGAACAGTCGAGCGAGGGTGCCAACGTGACCATGCGCAGCCGCAACACCCTCCCGGCCAGCACCAGCACCAGCACCGTCGGCAAGAAAAAACTGGCCTAGCCCACAGCTGAGACAAAGACACCGGGGGCATCGGCCACTGGGTCGGGTGCTGAGCGGGCCTGGGCCATGTCTGAGAAAATGGCGTCGAGCAGCTGTTCGCGTAGGTCAGGGATGACGGCGATCGCCCTCGTCCAGTCGGGAATTTGGGTGCCGGTGGGGTCTTCGAGGTACTGGGTGCCCGCTTCGAGAATCACCTGCTCGAAGGTTTCGATGGTCATTTCTTCTTTGTGGCGATCGTACTCAAGGCCGTTGAAGCGGGCGTCGACAAAGTATTGGCGGGCCAGGTTTTGAGCCTCGCGGCGGTACTTGATCCGCAGGGCGCGAATGTGGTCGGCCCCGATCACCACCTGCTCGGTCTCGGTCAGGGTGCGAAACACCGATTGCAGAATGTCTCGGCACATTTTTTGCAGCCCCGAGTTGGTAGAGCTGCCCAGGGTCTGGTGCTTGTGCTCAAAGATGCCCAGGTCGATCTGGGCGATGCGCTTGAGGGCGACATTGCGGTAAACCTCGGCCAGCAGCCCTACCTCTAGGCCCCAGTTGCCGGGAATGCGGGTGGTGAGGGCCAGGTCGGCGGTGAGGGCAAACTCGCCCGAGAGCGGGTAGCGGTAGGCGTTGAGGTAGCGCAGATAGTCGCGGTAGCCAAATAGCTCCATCAGCGAGGTGATCAGCGGCGTGACAAACAGCCGGGTGACGCGCCCGTGCAGGCTGCGGGGGTTGTCGCCAATGCGGGCGTAGTAGGCTTTGCTAAAGGCGATGCCAAAGTCTTGCTCCAGCAGGGGGTAGAGCAGCTTGAGGGGGTAGGCGCGATCGTAGGTGACGATGTCGGCGTCGTGGAGGGCGATCGCAGCGGCGTGCAGCGACGCTACCCCCAGCCCCAGCCACACGGCGCGGCCCTTGCCCTTAAACTTCAGCAGGTCTAGCCCTTTGTCTTTGAGGGTTTGCAAGATGCCGGTAATGCGGGGGCCATTTTCCCACAGGATAAAGGTGGGCTGGGGTAGCGGCTCGAAAAACTGCACCGCATGGCGGTATTGCTCAAAGGTGTCGGCGTAGAGGCAGACAATGACGTTGTTGACGAAGGGGCAGTGGCTCAGGTGATCGCGAATGGTGGCTAGGGCGGGGCGCTCAAGCTCTTCGTAGAGCGACGGAATTAGCACGGCGGTGGGGTTGGTTTGGCTTAGCTCGGTGAGACGCTGCTCTAAGCGCTCGGAATCGTACCCGAGGTCGTGGATGGTGGTGATTAGCTCTTGCTTGTAGTCCATTACCCTGGATATCTCTAACGGTTAGTTCTAATCATAGGGATAAGTGGCGATCGCAATATGTCAGCGTCAATACTGGCCAAGTCACCACTGGCTATAGAACCCAGCGAGGCGGTGGCCCAGTGGGTTGCCGGGCAGCCATCGGTCGAAGGTAATTCAGCGACTTGGTTGGGCGATGCACTCAGTTCACGCCCTCTGTCTAGACGACCCACGCTGGCTGCTGGCTGGCTTTGGCTGGGCTTGAAACAAGCTGAATTTGGCTTAAATCTCTTTGCCGGAGGCAAATGAGACTCTAGGCCTCTATCATCGTTTCGGTCACAGAGAGGCCAGCAGTCCAGGGGAGGGACTAGCTAAAACCTGGGGTCACACCGGACTATAAAGGAATCGGTTCATGA
>QBMN01000159.1 GCA_003241845.1 Shackletoniella antarctica
ATACGTTAGCCCCGGCCCCGCCGTAGAGAATGTCGTCCCCTGTGCCGCCAAACAGATGGTCGTCACCGGCCCCACCTTCGAGCACGTCGTTGCCCGCGCCGCCAAACAAAATATCATCGCCGGAACCACCGATCACGGTGTCATTGCCCGCGCCGCCAAAGGCCAGGTTGTTACCTGCGCCCACCAAAATTAGGTCATCGCCGCCAAAGCCAAACACAGCGTTATCGGCGGCGGTGCCAATCAAAAAGTTTTTGCCGTCGGTGCCCTGCACCAGGGTAAAAACCGGAGGGTTTGTCAGGATTTCTGCGGGCAATACTGCCAGGGCATCGACTTCCAGAAGGTCAGCCTCAACACTTTGAGCGCCTGTCCCAAGCAATTCGGGCTCGAGCAATTCGGGTTCTAGGACATCTGCCTGGAGAGAGGCCAATTCAGGATCTTGAGCGCCTGTCGCAAGCAATTCTGTCCCCAGCAATTCGGTTTCCTGGGCCTCTGCCTGGGTAGAGGTCAACTCGGGCTGGAGGAATTCATCCGGTGCGGCAATCCAGGGCGCTGTCGTGGGCGCGGCGGCGAATAGGCCACTCAGCGCGGTGGGAAACAGGTCGCTAGGTTCGCTAGCGATCGCCAAGGTTCCCTCTGACCCATTGACCTGGTACAGCTCCGGGTCACCATTGCCGTCGCGACCGTAGAAAAAGAGGGTCTCCACCGTGGTCAAAGACTGCGGCAGCCCCTGCTTCTCGGCATCTTCCAGCTCCAAGGAGCCGTTCTCCAGAAGCACCAGCGTTTCTAGAACGGTTTCTGGAACGGCTTCTGGAACGGCTTCTGGAACCGCTATCTCGGCGGGGGCAGCAGACTTTGACGGCGGCACAAATAATTCAGGCATAGCAAGACAGGGAGAAACAACCAACGCGACACTGAATCTAGGCGACCGATGTTGGCCCCAGCTTTATCGGGGCTTTATTGAGGGGGCACCGGGGTCTATTCCTAATTCTGGCGGGGCGGCAAAAATCCGGAAATTTCTATCGAGTAGCGTTATTAACAATTTATGCGATCGCCGCTGCCGTCAAGCTTACGTAAATTTACGGTTAAGCTCAGGTTACATTTCGGTTACATGATGGCGATGCCCCGTTACCCGCCCCCGGCGACCCAGGTCTCGAAGGGGCCACAAAATTGAGCCAGGGTCAGCCCCTGAAGACCACTGCCGGGGCTGACCAGCGCCCGGTCAGATTCAGTGTTATAGCCCCAGTCGGCCAAAAACAGCTTGATTTTCCCCAGATCAGGCTGCTGCTGTACCGATTTCAGCGCTTTGACCCGGTCTTCTACAAACCAGAGGGCCGCGCTAGGGTGGGCAGTTTTGATCTGTCTCAGGGTCTCATACTTGGGCCGCTTTACCTCTTTGCCGAGAATGCGATCGGCGGGCAGCGCCACGCCCCCCTGGGCGAGCAATTGCTGAATAAACCGCCCTTCTTTGGTGGAAATAATCACCAGCTCAACGCCTGCTGCGATCGCCTGCCCCAGGCGGTCAATCACGCCGGGGTAAAACCGCTGGTAGCTGAGCCAGTCGGCCAGATCGGCCTGAATCCAGCGATCGCGCACCCCATCCATCGCCTCGGCCAGGGGGGCTTTCTCAACCCCTGCCTGGGCCAGCAGCTCTGGCACCAGCTCCGGCCAGCCAGCGAGAATAGTCTGCTCAGACACCCCGCTCAGCAGCCCGTAGAGCACCAGGGGCATCTCCCACCCCGTTTCCACCACCGGGCGCAGGGGGTAAAATCGCTCTGCCAGCCCCTCCGGCGGGGTCAGGTCACGGGGCTTAAACACCTCCACATAGGCCTTCCACGCCGACTGAAAATACTCCCGCAGCCCGTCACAGACCACGCCATCAAAATCCAGCGCCAAAATATCGGGGCCAACCATAGGAGTCAAAGGATTGTAGGAGTTCACAGTACAAGGTATGAGGCTGCATCCTCAGCCCTGTCAAGGCGGAGCAGATTCAAGGGGCAATCCCTTAGATACCCGCTGAGCCTAGGACTAGAAGTCCCAGGCTCAAAGCCGAAATCCTCTAAAGAGGATTATGGGTCATCTGCCGCAGTCTGCTTCAGCAGGCTTTCGCTGTGAGCCAGGGAGTTGACTCCCTGGTGGTTGTGGCTCCCCACTCTCCCACTCACCTACTCTCCCACCGCTCCCTGCCGCCGAATCAACTGCTGCACCGCCGTCAGGGTGCGATTTAGCTCTGGCCCTCTATAGGTGGGGTGAGCTGCGTAGGCCTGCTGCTCTTGCTCTAGCATCAGCACATCTTCACGTACCAGCCGTCGCAGCACAAAGCTAGCGGAGTTGTTGAAGGCCCGCTTAAAGAACCGCCGGATTGCCAGCGGCGTCTTGTGAAGCTTGGGGAAGCGCCCCAGCGACGTAAAGTGCAGCAGGTAGGCACGGGTGTGGGTCTCGCTCACTGGGCAAAACAGACAGTAAATCACGAAGTCATCCCCCAGGGTTGATCGCCAGTGGGGGTAGTAGTAGTAGACATCTAGCGGCTCGGGGTGGAGCTGCCGCAGGGCCGGAATAATTAGCTGGGTGGCCGACCAGATTTTGTCGATGCGGTAGTAGCTCTCGGCGGCGTAGTGGGCATGGACGAGGGCCTCGTCGGCCACGAGGCCCGCCAGCACCGGGTTGGCCCACACCTGGGCACCGCCGTGGAGGTGGCCGTGGTACATGTCCATTAAATTCTCAATTAAGAATGAATAATGGGCCTGCACGTCGATGGTGGTCAGGGAGCCAATGAAGTTGAGGTGCTCCCACTCGGGCACCCCCAAAGGGGCGACCTGCTCCGCCAGGGCCGCCTCACCAGGGAACAGCCAGATAAAGCCGTCTTGCTCTTTGACCGGGTAGTGGCGCAGGGCGCAGGTGGGCAGCTTTTGCTGGGGTTCTAGGTAGGGCACGTGGGCGCAGCTGCCGTCAGGGGCAAACTGCCAGCCGTGGTAGGCGCAGGCAAGATTATCGCCCTCGACGGTGCCCTCGCTGAGTTTGACCTGGCGGTGGGGGCAGCGGTCTTCAACGGCGACGGGAGAGCCAGCGCGATCGCGATACAGCACAATCGGCTGGTGCCACAGGGTCACCGCCAAGGGCTTACTGCCCAGTTCTTTACCCTGGGCCACCACGTACCAGTGATTGAGGTTGACGCCTAATTGCCGCAGAGGCTTGCCTTTAGCTGGGGGCTGTTCTGTTTGGTTATGCTCTCCAGCCACCGCTATCACTGGTTGAAGGTCGATTACATCCATCTCTGGGTTCGCTTGATAACGCTGACTTTATCCTGGTTCGCCCGAGGGTGAGCTACTGATAGTAGGTCAAAATAATTTCTAATCGACATGGTAAGCCGTAATGGCGATAGTTTTATCAGGGCTATAGATCGCTTCAATACGTCTGTATGGTCGGATGATTCCACCAGACTTTCACTCGATTACCCTTGGCAGGAGCAGCGCCCGCCCTTTGATATCCTGCTCCTAACAGCAAGGCTTCAAAGTCTTTAGTAGGCAGCGTTTTGGCTGTAATTTGATCAATTCCATCCAGCTTGTGTTTATCGAGGGTCATAGTCACCCGAATAGGTGCTAAAAATGCGATAGCCAGGTAACACCATGGCCAAGCCGACCGGGCTATGAATTATTCCTGGATAGTCTGCTTCAGGTAGGCTACCGCCGAATCGAAGTTTAATCGGCCCCAGCCAGAGGTAAAAACCGGGAATTAGACAGTCTAGACTGTAGGCGATGGCTCTAAGTTGTTGATCGCCGGCCTTGTTGGTTGTACCAGACTGAGCATGAGAATCGTTTGTGAACATAGCCGTAAAGCCAGAATAAACTCAACCTAGTTCTAAACCAGAGCCCCTACCTAATAGGTGCTCGAACTTACCTATTTTATCTCAGCATCTCAGCCAAGACGGGCCATGATTTTTTGCCCATTGGTGACGAACTGAGAGGCCAATCAATTATTGGGGCGCTCGTTTGGCCCTTTGTCTAGCTGGTCTCCCCTAAATCTTCAGCACCCCTTCGGGATTGACGCTGAGGATAGGCCGCCGCTGCACCCCCTCCCGCTGCAAAATGGCGTTAGCCGCCAGCAGCCCGCTACTCACCGCCCGCTCCATCAGCCCGCAGGGAAAGGGCATGCGCACCCAGTCACCGGCAAACAGCAGGTTGTCGGCGGTGGTGGTGGTTTGGGGCCGGTTGGCAAAGCTGCCCGGCGGAAAGCCCGCAAAGTTTTTTTGGTTGACCAGCTGGCGGTGGAGCACCGTCGCGCCCTTGAGCGCTGGCACCACCTCGTAGAGTTCGGCTTCAAAGGTGTCGAGAATATCGGACTGGGTGGGAAAGTCTTTTTCTTTGTAGCAGTAGGCGTGCAGCTCGACCACGCTGCCTCCGGTGCGCTCGCCCCAGGCGATGTAGTCGTCTTGAATGCGGTGGTAGAGGGTGATGCTGTCGGTGAGCTTATAGCCCGAGAGACTGGTAAACCAGCTGTGCTCCCAGTCAAAGTCGCGGTCGAGCCAGAAGCGGGCCACGGCAAAGGGGTCGGCCACTTGCAGCTCGTCTACCTGGGTGGCGAGGGCGGGTTCGACGGTGCCCTCTGACAGGGCAAACAGGGCCTTAATGCCCGGAATGTCGGCGGCCATGACGTAGTAGTCGGCGGTGAGGTCGTGGGCGATGTTGGGTTCGCCATCGACGTTGGCGGCTATGAGCTGAAGGCGATCGCCCTCTCGCTGCAAGACCTTAAACGCGGTGAGATTTTCCTGCGCTGGCCCCGCCAGCACCGCGCCGTCGCTGGCGTAGGCGGCCCCGTGGCAGGGGCAGAGGTAGCCCTCGGTAGTAGTGGTCACCTGGCGCTGCACGCTACAGCCCTGGTGGGTGCAGGTCAGCGACAGGGCGGTGGCGGCTGCGGGTGCCACAGAGTAGACGTTATCGCCCGCGCCAAAATACTCCATGATCTCCGAACTCAGCAGCGGGTTGCGCTCGACCCAGAAGGGCACCGAGCTGGTGGCGACGCTGCCCTTTTGGTAGGTGACCCCGGCGATTTTGCCCGCGTCCCAGGCCACCTGGCTAACGGTGACCCCGCTGAGCACCTGCCCACCGTTGGCCCGAATGGCCTCGACCATAGGATCTACCAGCGATCGCCCCATGTCTTGGCAGGTGCCGTTAAAGGCCAGCCCCTCGGGGTTGCCAAAGAAATAGAAGTGGAAAAACTGCATCAGCTCCCCGGCGCTGAGCATATCGGGGGAGTTGAGGCTCGACTTGGCAAAGGGCAAAAAGTAGAGGTCGTAAAGACCCCGAGGGAAGTCATCGCCCACCCACTCGGCCACTGAGATATTGTCGAGGCGTTCGTAGGTCTGGGGGTTGCGGAAGCCGGTGATCTCGCGAAACACCTGAAGATGCTTGAGGTGGGTGAGGTTAATACCCCACTTCAGCCGATTCGACGACGAGATCGCCAGGTCAACAATGTTCCACGGAAAGGCCGAGTTGCTGGGGCGAAACACCTCGGGGTCGTAGTGGTCTTTGTAGACCAGCGAGTAGTAGTCGAGGGACTTAAAATTTTGCCGAATGTCCAGCTCATTGACCAGGCTAAACAGGTTGTAGTACTGGGGAAAGAAGCCGTGGAATCCGTGCTCCATCATGAACGAGTCTTCACCCACCTGGATCGGCCAGCTGGCGATCTTGCCGCCCAGCTGGGGCGATCGCTCTAGCAGCGTCACCGCTACGCCGCGCTGACTGAGCTCGTAGGCAGTGGCCAGCCCCGCCAGCCCGCCGCCAATCACCACTGCCGTAGTGGGTTTGCCCACCTGGGCGGGCAGCTCTAGGCGATCGCGCTGAAACACCGTGGGCTGGGGCTTGCTCAGCCGCGAATAGCTCAGCAGCGCCGCAATGCCGCCGACGCCAAAAAGCCTCAGCACATGGCGGCGAGCCAGGGTTTGGGCAAACAGCCCGTCTAAAGATTGACTCATCAGAAGTTTTGATCGTTGCTTGGGTCAGACTCAACCTCTGGGATGCCCCTGAGGGTGCGTGGAGAGCGATCTCGGCATTAAGGTAGCACAGTCTCTCGGTCAGGGGGAGCCATCCGGCACTCTCGGCCAGAAACGCCGGATTCTGCATCATGCCTGACTCAGAGACTGTAGTATTGACATGCCTTTACAGCCTACTCATCGCCCATGAAATACGTGCGAGAAACTCTGGCGGTTGCCCAGCGCATTTTGCTAGAGCTGTGGCGGCGGCAGCGCAGCCTGATTTTTTGGGCGCTGTTTCCGGCCCTGCTGCTGATTCTCAACAGCCTGATTTTACAGGAGCGCACCCAGGTGAGCCTGGGAGTGGCCTACAGCAATGCTCTGCCGCCCACCCTGGTGGGGGCGGCGCTGTTTTTTAGCTGTCTGGGGGGCAGCGTGGCGACGGTGGTGGCCGAGCGCGAGCAGCACACCCTGAAGCGACTATTTCTCTCGCCCCTGAGCGGAGTGTCTTACTTCTTGGGCATTTGCCTGGCCTACGGGGTGATTGGCCTGGGGCAGTCGGTGCTGGTCTATGCGATCGCCCTCTCCCAGGGGGCCACCATCGAGGGGTCGTTCTTGGCCAGCCTGCTGATTGTGGCCCTCAGCATTGCCGCCTACGTGGGGGTAGGGTTTGTGCTGGGCACCCAGTTTGCCCGCCGCACCGAAGATGTCAACGCCCTGATCGCCGCCTTTGGGGTGCCGCTGATGATCTTAGGGGGTGCCTTTCTGCCCGCCGAGTTTTTCCCCGACTCGCTGCTGCGGCTGACCCGATTTAACCCTATCTACCACATGATCGAAGCCCTCTCTGGGGTGGCGGCCGAGGGCAGCACCCTAGAGGAAGTCGGCCCTCACGTTAGGTTTCTGGGTATTTTTGCCATCGCTATGGTGGGGGTCGGGTGGCTGGCCTACCGCCGTATGGTGCAGGTCGAGCGCCAGCTCTAGCGATCGCAGATGGCCGCCGGACAAAACGATAAAGTATTAAGAAAGCTCGCCCAGATCGGGCCAAGTCGGGCCAGATCGGCAATCCCAAAGAGAACAACCCTGTCCGCTGCTGCTGCTGCCGCGCCAGCGACAACCACCCAAAAGTGTTCCAGCTCAATACGTATTCAGCGTTTTACGGCAACCGGCCCGACGAGCCGAGTTGACGGCCTCAGGAGGTCTCCAGGAAAGAAGATACCCCCAGGTAGGGGCGCAGAGCCTGCGTCCTTGGGAGGCAGCAAAATCCTTGGGTATTTTCGTTGCCAGAATTGTCCTCAAAGGGGACGTTATGTTTAGATTGAATACTTTGAGAAAAAATCAGCAGAAAATTACCGCCGTCTGTGAGTGCTAACCTGCCCGTTTTAGTTGTCGTCCACCAGCCCACTTCGACCCCAGGCCGAGTGGGGGAGGTGCTGAAGAGCTTAGGGTTCACCCTTGACCAGCGCTGCCCTGCAATCGGGCAGTCGCTGCCCGCCACCCTAGATGGCCACAGCGCTGTGGTGGTGTTTGGCGGCCCCATGAGCGCCAACGACGACCACCTGGCCTTTATTCGCCAAGAGCTAGACTGGATCGCGACCGTGCTGGCGGCGGAGAAGCCCTACCTGGGCATTTGCCTGGGGGCACAGCTGCTGGCCCGCAGCCTAGGGGCCACGGTTGCCCTCCAGGGCGCAGGCCAGCGCGAGATTGGCTATTACCCGGTGCTGCCGACCCCGGCAGGGCGAGAAATCTTGCCTCACCCGCTAGTGGTTTACCAGTGGCACCAGGAGGGGTTTGAGCTGCCCGTGGGTAGCCACCTGCTGGCCACCGGCTCCAGCTTTCCCCACCAGGCGTTTCGCTACGGGCGGCGGGCCTATGGGCTACAGTTTCACCCCGAGATCACCGCTACGATGGTCAACCACTGGACTACCGAAGGGGCCGACCAGCTGGCGCTACCCGGTGCCCAGGGGCGGCCCTACCACCTCAGCCAGCATCGGCTCTACAGCCCAGGGGTAGAGATCTGGCTGCGTCAGTTTCTAGCTCGGTGGGTGGGCGCTCCTGTGCGGGCTGAGGCCGTCTGGGAGCATTGCCATGCCCATGCCCTTCAAGCCCATCAAGCTCATCAAGCCCATCAGGGGCTAGCCCTAGACAGCCGAGAAGACCAGCAGAACATGACCGCACTGGGTTAGCAAAGCTGTAATCAGAGGAAACCACGGGTGAAGATTGGGGTAGTTGGCACTGGGTTAATGGTGGCTCCGATGGCCCTCAGGCTGCTTTAGAGAGCTACACCAGATTAACCAGAGTTAGATCTCGAGCTGAACTTTTCTCCCAGGGCAGAACTCCACGCCTGGAGTTGGATGAACGTCAGTTCGGTGGCATCTCGTGCAGCGGATAAAATGATCCACATCTACGCCTGGGAGGGGTGCCCAGAGGGCGGGGTAGGTCAAAATATGGCATTCGACCGGCACTGAGCCGAGCCGTAGAGCAAAACCTTGATTAATTATTAAGGGTTTCAACGTTCCATTAAGCGAACCCCGAGTTTTTTGGCCGCAACTGGGAATCTTTTAATACAGCTAAAGCCCAATCACCACTGAGTCGCCGCCCGGTAGTTCTCTCGTCAGCAGGGGTATCTTCCCGAAAATAGTCATGGGCAGTCACCAGCTAAGCTGAGCAGCCTGGTCTCAGCAATGTGATAAAAGTTCGGTTAATTGCCCAAGAAATTCATGTTGCCACTGAGACATCCTTGTGTAGAATCGTGGGCAATATCTGCAAACCCTATCGTCCCCATTAAGGAGGTGAGACTTTATGACGGTGAGCGTACAACCCAACCTAATCCAGTTCTTGCAGGATGATTTAGCCATTTCATCGGCTTCGATCAAAGTTGCCCTCAAGCACAGTGAGCAAGACCCTGGGCCTTTGCCCATGATTCTTTGGCAGTACGGTTTAGTGACCCTAGAGCAGCTAGAGCAAATCTATGATTGGATGGAAGCGGCTTAGGCCAAAGGCACCCATGCCCCAACCCTTGTCTAAACTCTTGTCTGAATTTTTGTGAGAGGCGTAGCACCTAGCTGCGCCTCTTGTTGTTTTCTGGGCCTACTCCAACACCAAGGGCCATAGGTCTGCGATCGCCACTTTCCACCCCGGCAGCAGGTCGGGCACGGTGAGCTAGGTCGAACGTGGCCGCTCAGGTTTGTGTAAGTTGACCTTGCCACAGACCACAAATATCGTCGTCATCAAGATCAGCCGAAGCTGTCGCTGCGCTCTGCTAAACGGCCTGCTGTCGTCAGCAGACCGGCTAACATTCCGTTGAGGCTATCCATTCGTGTACCGTGGTTTACTTGCACCTGCACGTTATGCGGTGGATAGCTTTCCTCCAACTCCACTCCGCAAAACTGTCCGGAGTGTTGTCGATAGTTAGAGTCAACCAATAGTTTGCTGGGCCTGTGCGCAGCTTGATTGTGTTCTAGGTAATTATGCAATGAAGATCAGGGCGGCATTCTCTCTTATCTGGCGATGGGCGGCCCTGGGTTTGGGGGTGGGTCTATGGGGCTGGTGGCTGGCGGCGTTCTCTGCGCCCCTGCCCTTCGTCGGGGTGGTGCTGCTGCTGCTGGCCTACGGGCTAGGGGCTGGCTGGGGCAGCCTTGTGCCCATTAGTGCAGCCATTTCTATGGTGGTTACGGCGGTGGTGGTGCACGATATTTTTCCGCCCTTTTGGTCGGGCAGCACCCCCTATAAATATTGGGCCGGTACCGTGCTGGCCCTGTGGATGATTGGCCTAGCCGTCACCTGCCTGCTGGCCATGGTGGGCGATCGCCTGAGGCAAGATCACCCAATGCGCGATCGCTGGAGCGGGCGATTGGCCGTGCTGGCGAGCCTGCTGCTCAGTCTGTGGGTTGGCGGCAGGCTCTACCAAGTTCAGTGGCCCAGCTGGGTATCTTGGGGAAACCTCTGAGCGGGGCAAGAGCAGCCAAAACATTACCAAAACATTATCCACGGGGGCTAGCGATCGGTGAAAAGCTATCTACAGAAACTCCGCTGGCCAACCATTCCTGGGGTTGCGCCTGCTATGGGCGGGCGGCCCTTGCCCACCGCTGCCACCTACCTGGCCCAGGTTGACCCAGCGGTGCAAGACAGCTTTACCCCCCAGCAGCGAGCCGAGGTAGCCCGGCTAATTGAGCTGGCGATTCCCAAACCTGCGCCCAAGCTGATCGACCTGCGATTCACCATTGACCTGCTGATCAGCCGCTACTTTATTGTGCTGATAGTGGGCAAAGATCGCCGCCGGGCGGCCCGCAACGTGACGGTTTCGCAGCTGACCCAGTGGGGCAACTGGGCAGCGGCGGTGGTGCTGCTGCTGGGGTTTAATCTGGCCCTGAGCATGAGCCTGTTTATCCTGGCCTACCTGATTAAGTCGGCCCTGGGCATAGACCTGTTTCCGGGCCACTTTCGCGGCATTGGCCAGGGCTAGAGTTCGCAACCAACGGCGTTAGAAGGTCGAGAGCATCGGTGCGGACGCCAAAGTCGGCGCTTTTACTCGGCCACGGAGCTGGGCAAGCTGCGGCTAGAAGACGCCAAACACAACGTGCAAGGGCTGTTTGGCGAGCTGTTTGAGGATGATTCACCAAGGCAAATGTAGCGCTCGATATAGGCTTTCGTGATCGAATTTCGATATATTGAGGCTGCCCTGAATAGCCTACCCACCATGAGTCAGCCGCCCCAGTCTCAGGCCATAGCGCCACCCCCAGAGGGTCTGTCGGCCCGGCTCAGGGAGCTGGCCCTACTGTTTCTCAAGCTCGGGGCGATCGGCTTTGGCGGCCCCCAGGCCCATATCGCCATGATCCACGACGAGGCGGTTACCCGGCGGGGCTGGCTCCAAGAAGACCAGTTTCTCGAAGGGGTGGCGATCTGCGAAATGCTGCCTGGCCCCGCCTCGACCCAGACCGGCATCTACATTGGCTACCTGCGGGCGGGGCAGCTGGGGGCGCTGGTGGCGGGCATGTGCTTTATTGCCCCAGCGTTTCTCATCGTGCTGGCGCTGTCTTGGGCCTACTTTAGGTTTCAGGGGGTGCCGCAAATTGAGCACCTGTTTTTGGGCATTTCGCCCGTAGTCATCGCCATCATCTTTGGCTTTTGCTACAAGCTGAGCAAAAAAGCGATTAAAGACTGGCAGGGGGTGGCGATCGCCCTCACCGTCCTCATCCTCTCCCTCGTCTTTCGCGTCAATATTCTTTTAC
>QBMN01000015.1 GCA_003241845.1 Shackletoniella antarctica
CCACTCATTGACCCGAGGGCAGACCCATGGGTCTGCCCTCGGGTCAATGAGTGGGGGGCATTACTTTAGGAAGCATGGCTGGGCTGGGATTCTTGGCCTAGGACTTTGGGGCTAGATGATCGGGTGGGGTGAGGAGCTGTTGGCGGCGGGCGTGGGATTGTTTGCGATCGCACCTCACCTCCAGCACTCGTACCCCCCGCTGGGGCAGACTGGCCACGCTGGCCTCTAGCTGACCCCAGGTCTCTACCCGCTCGTAGCTGACCCCGTAGGCGGCACAGAGGCGGTTGAGGTCAACGGTCTGGGGAGTGGCAAAGAAATCTTCAAACAAATTTTCTGCGGTAAGCGAGTTTTCTTCAGCAAAAGCTATCTGGGCGATGGGCAACCGCTCAAAAATACCGCCGCCTCGGTTGTTGATCACCACCACAGTGAGGTGGCCCCGCAGGCGGGGAACGCTGAGCCAGCCGTTGGTGTCGTGGAGCAGGGCCAAATCTCCCGTCAGCAGCACCGTGGGTAGGCCACCGTGGGCAACACCCAGCGCCGTAGACAGGGTGCCGTCAATGCCGTTGGCTCCCCGGTTACAGTAGGGGCGAATGCCGCGATCGCCCCGGCTGTAGTCAGGGGGCCAAAACCACTCCACGTCGCGAATCGGCATGCTGTTGGCAATCACCAGAGGCGTGTCGGCAGGTAAACAGCGGGCCAGCAGCCAGGGCACCTTGCCTTCAAAGAGTTCCTCCACAGCCTCTAGGGCATTGTCTAGGTGGGGTCTGAGGCGGGCTTCTAAAGCTAGCCACTGCTCCAGGTAAACCGTATTTCTAGGCGGCTGGTCTGGGGTAAGGGCCAGCGCTAGGGTCTCTAGGGATAGGGGTACGGGCGTAGTCGGGCCGTGGAGAGGGTCAAGATTAGCGCCGGTAGGCTCCACCACCCAGCGCTGGGGCTGGGTCGCTTGCAGCCACTGACGCAGTCGTTTACTGGTGGGCAGCGGGCCCAGCTGAATCACCTGTTCAGGCACCAGGTCTACCATCCAGTCGGGCTGGCCCAGGGCCAGATCGTAGGTCGTCACCAGATTGGGGTTGAGGGCGGCGGCATTGCGCAGCGGCGACAGCCCCTCCGCCAGCACCGGACAGCCTAAATGACCAGATAGAGCGGCGACGGCCTTGGCGTAGGCAAGCGCATCTACGGGCTGGGCCGGGCCAGCGATGATCAAGGTGCGATCGCACCCCTGCCACCGCTCTAGCCAGGGCAGCGCCGACTTAGCCAACCCCATCGGTTCAGGGCCTCCTCCCACCGCCAGCCCCACCGCCATCAAAAAGCGGTCGTCCAGTTCAGCTTTCAGGTGTACCACCGAGTCATCAGCTAGGGGCTCTAGGGGATCACGAAAGGGGCAGTTGAGGTGTACTGGCCCTGCCGCCGGGTAGAGCGATCGCCCCCAGGCCTGCACCAGCGTCTGCCTCAGATAGCGCAGCATCGCTACCTCGGCCCCCGGCACCGCCAGTTCTGTATACCAGTTAGGAAACGTGCCAAACAGCCTTTGCTGATCAATGGTTTGGCCCGAGGCACAGTCCCGCAGTTCAGGCGGGCGATCGGCGGTGAACACCAGCAGCGGTAGGCGGCTTTCGCGCGCCTCAATCAGCGCCGGGTAGTAGTTGGCCCCGGCGGTGCCCGAGGTGCAGACCAGCGCCACCGGCAGCCCCGTCCGCCGGGCTACCCCCAGGGCAAAAAACGCCGCCGATCGCTCATCTAGCACCGGCACCGCCTCGATCTTAGGCTGCTGCACCAGGGCCACCGTCAGCGGCGTCGACCGAGAACCCGGCGAAATCACCGCCGTTTTTAGCCCCAGCCGGGCCAGGGTGGCCGCCAGCACCGAGGCCCACAGGGCATTGGTATTGCGAAAATCAAAGCTCATAGATCACGGTGATGGTCACGGTCACGGGCGGGTAGCCTATACCAAAGACTCTCCCAGGGCGCGCAGCTTGAGCTTGATTTCAGCCCACTCGCGATCGGGGTCAGACCCTGCCACAATACCAGCCCCAGCGTATAGACGCACCCAGGTTTTAGCCACCAGCGCCGAGCGAATGCCCACAATAAACTCGCTGTCGCCGTTGGCCCCGACCCAGCCCAGCGGTGCCGCATACAGCCCCCGGTCAAAGTCTTCAAACCGCAGAATCTGGTCACAGGCCTCCCGGGTGGGCACCCCCGCCACCGCCGGAGTCGGATGCAGCGCCTCCACAATGTGCAGGGGGTGAACGCGGCGAGGCACCCTAGCCCACATCGGCGTGTGCAAGTGCTGAATGTTAGACAGTCGCCGCACCCCAGGCACCGGCTGGCAGTGGGGCCGCAGACCGATCGCCCGAATCTGTCGGGCCAAAAACTCTACCACCAGCCGATGTTCGCCCCGTTCCTTGGGGCTGTTCAGCAGCCCCTGGGCCAGGCGGTCATCTTGCAGGGCATCTTGCCCCCGCGGGGCCGAACCCGCCAGCGCATCGGTAATCAGCTGCCCCCGAGCTAGACTCAGCAGTCGTTCGGGGCTAGCCCCCATAAACGTCTGACCATTGCCCTGGCCGAGGGAAAAGATGTGGCAGTCGGGATAACGCTGCCGCAGTCGACCCAGGGCTACCAGGGGCTGAAACGGCTCAACGCTGCCCCAGTCTAGGGCATGGGCCAGGACAATTTTTTGCACCGGATGACAGTCCATGTAGCCCAGGGCACGGTTAACCGCCGCCCTAAATCGCTGACCGGTCTCGGCCGCCATCTGTACGGGCAGCATGGCCGAATGCAAAGGCTCTCGCCAGGGCATCATCTCCAGCCGCTCCACCGTCCGCAGTTGAGCGGCCAGGTCATCGATCAACGCCCCCACGTCCGTTGTTGCGGTCACCAGGTAGTTCAGCGTGAGCACCCCCTGGGTGCCCTGACGCACCAGCTGCCACTGGGGCAACACCACCGTCGCCCCCGGAAACCCCCCCGTCTCGCCCTGGGGTTCGGCAAAAAAGGTAAACGCACAAAAAAACCGAGACCAGTTGCTCCCCCGACGGCCCGCAGACCCACCGGCTTCACCATAGCAGCGAGTTTGACCGCGCCATTGCTCGATAAACTGACGCGCCTGGGCAAATCGGCAGTGCCCCGCAGTTTCATAGGTCAAAGCCGCCCCAAACCCCACTACCGAGGTCTGAGCTACGGGGTTTTCAATATATAGGTGGCGATCGCCACTCGGAGCCAGCTGAGCCAGCACTAGCAGCGGATCTACGGGCGGAATATCAAAGCTCAGACTCACCAACTGGGGCTGATGATCTTGCCGGGCCTGGCTGAACCAGCGATCTAAAAATCGATAGGCCGATTGCAGCCTTTGGCCGCGGTCGGAGCCGTGAGAGACAACAGGCATAAACCTTTGATTGAGTATCCCTACTGGTAGCATATTCAGCTGGGGCGTAGCCATTTCAAGGCCAGTCGTTCACGCAGCTTAATAGTGGGTGGCGGTGCTGCGATGGTGAACAGCGGTTTTGCCGTTGCCGTCTAGCACTTGCCCCGCCTCGACCGTAGCGTAGACCAGCCAGTGGTCGCCGCACTCCATGCGCTGGGCCACGGTGCACTCCAGATAGGCGATCGCCTCAGTCAAAATGGGCGCGCCATTCTCTGCTACCTCGGCCTCTACCTCGGCAAAGCGATCTTCCCCTGGGGCAAAGGGCTTCAGAAAATGTTTCATCGGTCCCAGGTGACGCCCCTCCGCCAAAATATTCAGCACGAAGGAGTGACCGGGGTACAGCAGCGACTCGATCGCCCGATCTTTGGCCACCGCCACCGTAAACCCCGGCGGCGCAAAGGAAGCCTGGGACACCCACGAGGCTAGCATGGCGCTCGACACCTCGCCGTGGCGGGCGGTGACAATGCACAGCGACCCCACAATGCGGCCTACAGCCTGCTCCACCGATGAGGCGGGAGTCCGGGGCTGCTTCGCCCGCGTCGCCTTTTTAAGGCCCTGGGCAAAGTCGGTGCCCACTTCTTCGCAGTACTTGAGGGTGACATCGGTGGGCTTAAACTTAACCCGAATTGGCTCAAAGGCCAGGGTATAGCCGCCATCCTTCAGCTTGCTCTCTAGCAGATCGATCGCCTCACCACTCCAGCCAAAGGAGCCAAATACCCCGGCGGGCTGCGCCTTAGAGGCGGTCGACAGCACAATGCCCAGGGCCGTCTGCATCGGGGTCGGGGCATGGCCCCCCAGCGTCGGCGACCCCATCAAAAATCCGGCAGATGCAGCCACGGCGGTTTTAATATCGTCGGGGCTAGCCTGCTCAGCGTTGATCGCCTCAACCGCCACCCCAGATTTGGTAATGCCCCGAGCCAGGGCCTGGGCGATAGTCGCCGTATTGCCGTAGGCCGAGGCATAGATCAGCGCCACCGAAAGGTCTTGGGCCGTTTGGGCCTGGCTCCAGTCGCGATAGCTCTGAAACAGCTCGCGGGGGCCATAGCGCACCACCGGCCCGTGGCCCGGCGCAATTGTCTGAAACGGTAGCGCCTCCAGCTTGCCTAGGGCGGCCAGCACCTGCCGGGTACTAGCCGCAAATAGACAGTCAAAGTAGTATCGGCGATCTTCTAATAAATCCTCCCAGCTGAGGTCAAAGACGGCATCATCACAGCGGTGGGCACCAAAAAACTTGTCGACGTACAGGACGTTGGCGTAGGGATCAAAGGTCGCCAGCCCCCCAGGGTAGCGGGGTGTGGGCATCAGCTCAAATTGCAGCCGATGCCCCTGGCCTAGATCGAGACTGTCATCGCCGCCACGGATGACTCGCAGCCGGGGCGACACATCGGGCAGCAGGTCTTTAAGGGCAAGCGCAGCCGGGTTAGAGCACACCACTGTGATCTCGGGCAACCGCTGAAGCAAGATTTTTAAGGTTACGGCCCGGTTGGGGTTGACGTGCCCCAAGACAATGTAGTCTAGCTGAGGCAGGTCGAGGTGGCCTTCTAAAGCAGCTAAAAACACCGCGCTAAAAGACTCCCCAGGGGGATCTATCAGCGCGGTGCGATCGCCCTGGATGAGATAGCTATTAGCGGTGGTACCCCGCTCCAGGGCGTACTCAACCTCAAAGCGGAGGCGGTTCCAACTGCGGCAGCGCAGCACAGTGGTATCTGCGGCCATAGAGTAAAGTTGAACATCGCGATTTTGGGGATTCATGGGAACTAGGCGAAAGAAACTAAGCCAAACAGCGGGTACCCATAGAACGAGATCCCATAAAACGAGATCCCATAAAACGAGATCCCATAAAACGAGATCAAGGTAAACCCCACAGCTTTAGAGTATAAGGCGCGCTGTTCAGCTGGTCTCAAGCCATCATTCCAGCGACCGGGGTCACAACTCCGCAATCCTCAGAGAGCAGGCCCTAGCTGTCTCTCCGAGTTCGTACCCAACGCTGCTCAGGATTGACGTGCACCCTGGCGGCATCGTCTCCACTGGGTAGCCGACTGGTCACCCGAGCATCGGGCAGAAACGTGGGCGCATGACCTGCCAATGCTAAATCCAATCCCCATTTCATATCTTCAGCGATGTGACCACTGGCCACATCAACTGCGATCGCCTCGTCCCATATTAGGCTCAGAATAGAAATCTCTGTAGCCTCCAGGAAGCCATTACCTCAGCGTATTCCGACGAGTGCATCTCACTTTTGCAAAGTTGGCCTCTCATCCCCCAGGCCCTTCTCCCATCGGGAGAAGGAGAGCCGAATTTCAAAGTCCCTCTCTCCTCGGGAAAGGGATTTAGAGTGAGGGCTAAAAAACTGGGCTGCACTCAAAAATGTGAAAGGCAATGACGAGGAGGATGCTTAGTTTTTGCTCTATTTAAGGTTGCCAAATCTGCACCTCTGAGGCCTGAACGGTAACTAGAAAAAGGGGCTCTTCCGGCCTGACTATGTTGGGTTAAGACCCAAGAGGCCTAAAACCCTCTGATACCAATGCTTATAGGCCTTAGTCCCATAAAAGGAGCCTTGAAGACTTAATTTTGGCTGAAAGCCCTGTATAGCAACGCTTTCAGGTCATCGTAGAGTAATTAGGCATATTTAAGCCGGAAGAGCCGAAAAAGGTTGTTAGAGCTGAAGCTAATCTGTTGGGTGTTGGGGATAATGGACAATCTGTTGCCGGTTACAACTTCATGTAAATCGATACCAAACCCGGACGGAATTAGTGGGCTGGCTAGCCCACTCAGCGGAACGGCAAAGGTGTCGCCGCTGGCGCTAAGGGTGATAGGATTGGGCGTGGCAGCCGCACCCGAACTACTCACCAAGCTGCCATCTACAGAAATATCGCGATTACCAGAGGCTACGCTAATGATGGGGAGCATGTCTTCCTTTCTGAGAGAAAAATCAAATCCCCAAACCATGTCCTCTGTCGTTGTTTCGGCCACCTACGACCACCAATGCATAGTTCATCTGAACTATAAAACTCTAAAGCCTTGTCCCACAAGGGCTTCGGCTTCCTGGGGACTAAGCTTGCCTAGTCTGAGTGGCCGAAACGATGGTTAACGCCCAAAACACGTACTTCCATTGAGACCAATTTATGGGCTTTTAATCTTCTCTGGAAAAGGAAGACATGCTCCCCGCAACCTTTCGCATTTTGCTAGCCATGGGCGATCACCCGGCGTAAACTGGATCTGCCCCGACGCGCAGTTGACGGTGCAGGGGGCGGCCACCGCAGCGGGCACGCTCCACAGCCAGGCCGCCAGACCCAGCACACATCCCCCAATCAAAAAACTAGCAGGCAAAACTTCTTCAAAGCGACGATCCTCACACAGCGGAACAGATCTTTTGTAGCCGCTGGCGGAATGCCTATAGACATACCTACACAACTTGTAGGAATTGGTCTGCCTTCAACCACCACTGAGCTTAGCTATACTTCAGGTACCTGGTCTAACCCTAGCTATACCTATGACTGAACCCTCCGCCAGTCTACCTATTCAAACAGAGTTGATTGACGACACCAAATCGCTGGCTAAGGAGCTTGGGGTCTCTTGGAACCAGTTGGTTACCCTTGCTTTGCAAGAGTTTGTTCAGCGATACCGCAAACAGCAGAACCTGGTAGAACGTATTAACGCTGCCTGTGCAGATGAACTTGAGCCAGAGGAAGCCAACCTCTTACAAGCTATGCGCTCTAATCATCGCCGCATTGTCGAAGGCGAATGGTAATCAGTCAGGGGGATGTCTACTGGGTTGACTTGGGTGAGCCAGTTGGGTCAGCGCCCGGCTTTCTTCATCCCCACGTTGTCATTCAAAACGACGCTTTCAACCGCAGCAACATTAGAACTGTTGTGGTCTGCGCCTTAACGTCAAATCTAAAGCGGGCTTCTGCCCCAGGGAATGTGCTTTTGGATGTGGGAGAGGCTAACCTCCCTAAACAAAGCGTGGTGAATATTTCCCAGATTTTTACTGTTGACAAGAGTCAGCTAGGCGAAAAGATTGGCATGCTATCGACCAGAAGGGTACGTCAGATTCTCGACGGGGTGCAGCTCTTACTAGACCCCTACGAGCTAACCGATTGGGAAAGCTGATACATCTAGAATCTTGTCCTATTTTTGGAAATGTGGTCGTAGGTTAGAGTGATCTACTCTGCGGGCACTGTGACCATGCGCGACTCAATGCCCGCCCACACCTGGGTTGACACCCGCACCGCCGCCTCTTTGCGTTTGACCTCTTTGCGTCTAATAAGACTACCCACTGATTAGAGGGAATCGCTCTGGGTGCTGGATGACCTCAAGGGATAGATCAACGTCTAGTTCGGGCCAGTAGAAATGGCCCGGATGGGGTTTTTCCAGGTTGAAGATGTGCTTGATGGGCGCATCTTTAAACCAGGGGAATTGGTCATAGGGCAAGAAATACTCGCGATCGCCGCAGAGCAGCCACAAACCGTTAGCTGAAACATTGCTAACCTTTGTCCGGGAAGTCATGATTCCATGCATTTATGAAGTGGTCATATTGCTCCTTAATCAGCTTTTGTCTCTGTAGACCTCTCTACGGTGTTTGCATTGTAAAACTTGAATCTTGAGTTCTTCGTCAAAAATTTCGTATCTGATACGATAATCTCCAACCCTGAGCCGATATTGATGGTCATAGCCTTTTAGCTTCAAAGCTCCAGACGGACGCGGTTCTGATTTGAGTGCTAAAATCTTTTCCTGAATCTTGAGTTTGACTGAAGCTGGAAGTTGAACAATCTGCTTCTGCACCGATTTGGAAACAATCACTGAGTAAGGCATGATGTTCACCTAGCTCAGTTTGATTGGGTCTGAATAAAATCATCAATAGTCACAAAGTCACCTTGCTGATACTCAAGTCTGACGGACTCTATTTCGGCTTTGGTCTCGGAGTCTTCTATATAGCTATCTTCTTCCGCTTCAAAGATCTGCTGCTCAATGATGTTGAGTAGATGTCGCTTCGCTTCTAGATCAAGAGAGGAAACGGCTTGGATGAGTGAGTCCAGGGAGATTTGCAGGCTAATGGTTGTGGTCATGATATTTGCCTCCTAGGGTATTTAATTTAATATATAATCCAAAATTGCTAATCCAAAATCTAAAATACTCCGTTGGGCACCGTGACCATGCGCGACTCAATGCCCTCCCATACCTGCGGCGACACCCGCACCGCCGCCTCTTTGCAGCGCACCATGAGTTCTAGGGTGTAGAAATAGTCACTCAAATAATGTGCTTCCTCATCTGAAATCTTTACATTCTCTGGATGAGCATTCAAACCTTTGAGAAAATTTTCCACGACAAACTCCATGAAGTCTATATAATTCTCTTCAGAAAATTCTTTAGTTAGGATCTTACCTTTCATACTTTCAAGCCTATTTAATGAATTCTGAATAAGACATTCACTAAATACTCCAATTCTTTCATAATTTTTAGCACTATTCCAGATGGAAGCAAAAGTCAAATTAGAAAGAAGGTTTAACTTCCCAGATCGATTGATACTCTGGCTATTGAAGCCTCCCTCTTTGCTGAGTTCATCTTCGAGATCTAGAAAGCATGAATAGGCAAAATCCCTGATGAATCCACATGCACAATCAATAGATAGATTAAAAGCAGGATACAAATCAATAACTAGGTATATTGCTGAAGCTCGTTTTGCAGGGGACTTGATTGCACCTGATGAGACTTGAGTAGCTTGGGTAGCCCAGAATATGAGTGCTTTTAGCTTGTCGTTAATAATGCAGGTTTGAGCCTGTCGCTCCATCGCCAGTAGCAGTTCGTCGGCTCCACGCTTGCCGGGTGCTAACCCTGCCAATAGCAAAAATATCTCTCTCCAGTGCTGCTGGGTGACGTGGTCGTGCACAAGCTGATCGACCTTTTGGTTATCAACAATGCACTTTGCGGTCAAATATTCCTGAAAGGTCAGGTGCGAAAAAGAGTAGGCATTTCTAGCCCGCTCCACCAAAATGCCCTGCTGAATTTCGATTTCTCGCAGCACGGTTTCGGCATCTAGGTGGCTGGGCACGTTGAGGTTCTCGACCAAAAATTCTCGAATTTGCTGCACCAGCCTTTCTTTAGCAAAAAAGAGTTGGTCGTCGGCAAAACTGGTGTAGGCGATCTCTGCCAGCATGTCTAGCTCTAGCTCAGCACTCAGCTCTTGATAAATCGGGTTACGCTGTATTCGCTTTTCAGAGGCCCATTTTCGCAGCAGCACATCCAGCGCTTCGCCATAGAGCGCATGACGCTTTTTTGGGAAGTCTTGAAATTCGTCGTAGACCACGCACAGTAGGGTCAGCAGTAGCGGGGTTTGGGCCAGTTCTTTGGCGGCCTGGTAGTCTTTGCCGTTCAGGAGTTCCCAGCAGCGTTCGGCGGTGTTGGTTTCGGAATCCCGTTCTTTTTGAAACCAATTTTTGATGAACTGCTGGATCTGCTCATCTTCAAAGGCGGCCATGGCTACATCTTTGAAACGTATAAAGCCGCCAAAAGTGTCAGTCGGTACTCGACAAGAGGCGATGTAGCGGTTGTCGCTGTAGCGATCAACCAGGCTCCTAATTTCCTTGAGGGTGTGATCTAAAGTAGATCCAGGCACTTCGTCTAGGCCATCCAGTAGCACCAGCAGCTTGCCATTTTTCAAAAATAACTCGGTCAACTCTTCCGATTCCGGGAAGCCACAGGTTTCTAGCTCAGCTGCAATTACGGCCTGAATGCTGACATTGGCCTTGTCGAACTGGCGCAGCTCCAGCATCACCGGAATGCAGGGGTGCTGGTAAAAAATGCCTTGGGGCACCAGCAGATTGCCTGGGTCTCTGCCTGCAAAGTCTCTGCGTCCCAAAGTTCGCAGCGCTTCTAGGCCCACTTTTCGCAAAAAGGTAGACTTACCGACTCCTGGCCCGCCTAACACCATGAGATGTTGCTGCTCGTTAGCGACTTGCAAACCTGGTTTTTTGTCAGCTCGCGTAACGCTGAAGCTTCGCTTGCCGCTGTTGCGGTATTGCGTTTGCAGGGCAGCTTCCGACTCAAAATATCGCAGAGCTGAGCGATCAAGCAGTTGTACGGCGGTGTAGATTTCGTCGAGCCGCACGGGGTAATCCATCCGCACGCAGGCGACTTTGAGGGTGCCGTGGCGATCAATGTAGCGTCGCACGTAGTCCACCATCGCCTTTCTCAGGGCCAGGTTTTTGCCGATGTCCCAATCGAGCTTTTTGAGGGTTTCGGTGCCCTTGTCTTTGACCAGGCTGGTGATTAGGCCACCCAGGCCAGCGGCGGCGGCTCCGATTAGGGGTTCAAATCCGGTCATGGCGGGGGTGGGGGTGGCGTTTGCCCACTACTATAGCCTGGGCTTTTTTGTGGCGGGGCTACAGCGCGACTTGCCAAGCGGCCTCAAAGAAAGCGAGTTCGCAGTCCATGGCGTAGCGGTAGGCAGCGTGGTTGCTGGGGGTATCGGCTGCGTGATTATCCAGCAGATCTTCGAGCTGCGCCGCCAGCGGCTCAAACTGGTCGCTGCTGTAGGTGTCAATCCAAGGGCTGTAGCGGTGGGGTGGCAAGTCGAGCTGCGCCAGTAACTGGCCCAAAAAAGCATAGAGCCGCATGCAGGGGGCCATCGCCACTGCCGTGGCCCCAGGCGCTTGCCCCCAGGCGGTGCTGAGCAAAAAATCCGTATAGCGACGGGTCGCGGCACCGGGGGCGACGGTAGCCAGGTCTACCCCCCACTCCTGGGCGTAGCCGCCGTGCAGGGTCAGCTCGGCCAGCACCCCGTCGGCGAGCTGGTGAAACACCTGAAAGGCTTCCCATGTGGGGGCTTTGGCGGCGGCGATGCTGTAGGCGCGGGCAAAGGCTTCGAGGAAAAAGGCGTCTTGACCCACGTAGTAGGCGAATTTTTCTTTCGGCAGGGTGCCGTCGCCGAGGCCCTGCACAAAGGAATGATGCAGGCAGGCGGTGGCGAGGTCTTGGTTAGCGTGCCAGAGGGTGTCGGAGAGGGGCATAGGGGGGTAGGGAGTCGAGGGGCGAGGGGTTAGCTTGAGGAGATTATTGATCATAAAAAAGGTAACCCCCGTAGGGGCGCACCGCGTGCGCCCTTCATACTGGGGATGGCAGCAGGGTCTGGGCCAAGTCTAGGGAGAAATAGTAGGTCTGGGCGGCTTGGCCGCGGAGCACTTCAAAGGGCAGGTTGGGTTCGCCCAGGTGGTTGATCACCAGGCGGGCGCTAGTGAGGGCCTGTTTGCGGGTGTAGTCGTTAACAGTGACAACGGTAGTGAGGCCAGCGGCAGTGGCCGCCTCTAGCCCCTGCTGGCTGTCTTCAATCACCAGACAGGCGGCGGGGTTTAGATCCATCGTGCTGACCACCAGGTTATAGATATCGGGGGCGGGCTTTTTGGCGGGCACCATGTCTCCGGCGGCGATCGCCTCAAACCAGCCGGGCGACTCTGGCCCCAGCAGCTGCTCTAACAACGGCATGACGCTGTCTTTGGCGCTGGTGGTGGCGATCGCCAGCCTAATCCCCTGCTTTCTCGCCGCCTCGATCAGCCGCCGCACCCCAGGCCGCAGGGGAATCACATTGCCCTCGACCAGGGCTTGAAAGTGCTGGGCCTTGGCCTGATGCAGCGCGATCACCAGCCCATCGATATCCTCGGCCTCAAATTTGGGCTGGTAGCGGTGCATGTAGTAGCGAATGCGCTCTTTGCCCCCGGCTACCCGCAGCAGCTGCCCATAGAGGCCCACAGGCCAGTGCCAGGGCAGACCAAACTCCTGAAACGCCTGGTTAAAGGCGACTCGATGGCCGTCACGTTCGGTTTCGGCTAGGGTGCCATCGACATCAAAAATCAGCGCCTCAAGGGTTTTCATTGGTGGTTTTCATCGTCTTTACCATCGTCACAGAGGCCAAAAGCTGGGGATAGATATGGTTCTTTAGCTCTTTACCCTCTAGAAGCGTTAAGGTCAGGGCGGCATTCCCCGTGGCCAAACCAGATTGATGCGGCGATCGCCCCCAAAAACCGCAGAAAGCACCCCGATTCTAGCCGAGAAGCCCGCCGTTTCGCCTTAGGATAAAGGGGCGATCTGCGCTGAAGAGCTGGGTCAGAGTCGGCCCCGGCGCAGCAGGCTGTTGTCAACGGTTACGAAAGGCATGGATATTAAAAATGGTTTTGTCGCCACAGTCGGCAACACCCCCCTAATTCGCCTCAACAGCGTCAGTGAGGCCACCGGCTGCGACATTCTGGGCAAGGCAGAGTTTCTCAACCCCGGCGGGTCGGTCAAAGACCGCGCCGCTCTCTATATTATTGAAGACGCCGAAGCCAAGGGCCTGCTCAAGCCCGGCGGCACGGTGGTCGAGGGCACCGCCGGCAACACCGGCATTGGCCTGGCCCACATCTGCAACGCCAAGGGCTACCGCTGTCTGATCGTCATTCCCGACACCCAGTCCCAAGAAAAAATTGACCTGTTGCGCACCCTGGGGGCCGAGGTGCGCACTGTGCCCGCCGTGCCGTACCGCGACCCCAACAACTACGTCAAGCTCTCGGGCCGCATTGCCGCCGACCTCGACAACGCCATCTGGGCCAACCAGTTCGACAACTTGGCCAACCGCCTGGCCCACTACGAAACCACCGGCCCCGAAATCTGGGCTCAGACCGAGGGCACCGTCGACGGCTGGGTGGCGGCCACGGGCACCGGCGGCACCTACGCGGGTACGGCGATGTTTCTCAAAGAGCAAAACCCCAAGATTCGCTGCGTCGTGGCCGACCCCATGGGCAGCGGCCTCTACAGCTACATCAAAACCGGCGAGGTCAACATTGAGGGCAGCTCGATCACCGAGGGCATCGGCAACAGCCGCATCACCGCCAACATGGAGGGGGTGCCCATTGACGACGCCATTCAAATTGCTGACCCCGAGGCGCTGCGCACCATCTACGATCTGCTCTACCAAGAGGGGCTGTTTATGGGCGGCTCGGTGGGCATCAACGTGGCGGCGGCGGTCAAGCTGGCCCAGCAGCTTGGCCCCGGCCACAAGGTTGTGACCGTGCTGTGCGACAGCGGCTCGCGCTACCAGTCGCGCATTTACAGCCGCCCCTGGCTTGAGGCCAAGGGCCTGTGGTCTGAGGCTCTGGCCCCGGCAGGTGGTGACCAGATCGCGTCTCAGATCGCTTAGCTGGCCGCCTAGCTCTGCGCCCTGCCCCACGGGCGGGTACCCGTGGTTGCCAAGGAGATCGACTACACTAGGACAGGCTTGGCCGATAGAGGGCTGGGCTAAGATTCTGAGTCAGAATTCTGAACCTCAGTTCTAAGGCTCCTCCGAGTCAGCTCTTTTTACACTTTCGGGGACACACCTGTGACCGATCAGTCTGATAAACCTTCGCTACCACCCGAGCCTGGCCTCCACTCAGCTCCGACGGAGAAAAAGCAGGTGGCCCAGCCTAACCCTTGGGTAGAAGGGCTGCAAACCATCGGGCTGAGCGTGGTATTAGCCCTGGGCATTCGGCATTTTGTGGCAGAGGCGCGCTACATTCCCTCTGGCTCGATGGAGCCGACTCTCCAGGTTAGAGATCGCCTGGTGATCGAAAAAATCAGCTACTACTTCAACCCCCCGGCCCACGGAGATATTGTTGTATTTTGGCCACCTGAGAGCCTGACCGTGCCCGGTAGGCGACCCGATGCCTACATCAAGCGCATTATCGGCCTGCCTGGCGACGTAGTAGAAGTGCGCGACGGCGAAGTAATTCGCAATGGCGAAGTGCTGGTAGAACCTTATATCGCGGCTCCGGCCAATGAACCCTGGGGACCAGAGGAGGTGCCGCCAGCCTCTTACCTGGTGCTGGGAGACAACCGCAACAGCAGCTACGACGGTCGTGCCTGGGGCTACATGCCAGAAGACAATATCATTGGCAAAGCCGTGGTGCGCTTTTGGCCTCTGGGTCGTCTGGGCCTGATCGGTGACTAGCCCAGGGGCCAATAATGCCTATGGGGCGGACAAATAGCCAGATGATTAAGTCTTCCGGGGCTTATCTAGAGAACTCTGAGGGGTAGGTTTAGGATGGAAAGGATTGCTTTATGCTTTAAGCCCGTGCGAACTTAGCTTTTCCTAGCGCTGCTATCCTGAGTTTTATTAGGTTTAGCGGCTAGAAGAAAGACAGCTGACCTCCCCAGGTAGCTTGGGTAATCGTTCTCAATGCCGTTGTTGTTTCTACCGTTACTGATGGGCCTCTTTGAGGTCTGATCTCGTCAACTACTCTATGACTTTAAACCCCGTCGATCAGCCGACTTTTGCGATCACTACGCCGCTGTACTACGTCAATGGTTTGCCCCACATCGGCAGCGCTTACACCACCATTGCCGCTGACGTAGTGGCCCGGTTTTATCGCCTGATGGGCCACCCGGTGCTGATGATTACGGGCACTGACGAGCACGGCCAAAAAATTCAGCGCACCGCCGAAGAGCGCGGCATGTCGCCCCAGTCCCACTGTGACGAGGTTGCCGCCGGGTTTGAGCGTCTGTGGGAGCTGCTGAACATTGATTGCGATCGCTTCATTCGCACCACCGCCCCGCGCCACAACGTCATCGTCAACGAGTTTTTTCAGCGGGTGTGGGAGCAAGGCGATATCTACCAGGGCCAGCAGCAGGGTTGGTACTGCGTCTCCTGTGAAGAATTTAAAGAAGAGCGCGATCTGCTGTCCGACCAGCGCTGCCCCATCCACACCAATAAGTCGGTGGAGTGGCGCGATGAGTCAAACTACTTCTTTAAGTTATCGAAGTATCAGGAGCAGCTCGATCAGCTCTACGCTGATCGCCCCGACTTTATTCAGCCCGAGTCGCGCCGCAACGAGGTGCTGAGCTTTGTGAAGCGAGGGCTGCAAGATTTCTCGATCTCGCGCATTAATCTCGACTGGGGCTTTCCGGTGCCCACCGATTCCGGCCACACCCTCTACGTCTGGTTTGACGCGCTGCTGGGCTACATTACGGCCCTGCAAGACCCTGACGAAGACCCCAGCCTTGAGCAGGCCGTTGCCCGCTGGTGGCCGATCAACATTCACCTGATCGGCAAAGACATTCTGCGGTTTCACGCGGTTTACTGGCCCGCCATGCTGATGTCGGCGGGGCTGCCGGTGCCTGGGCGGGTCTATGGCCACGGCTTTCTCACCAAGGACGGGCAGAAAATGGGCAAGAGCCAGGGCAACACCCTCGACCCCGTTGAGCTGGTAAAAAAGTACGGTGCCGACGCGGTGCGCTACTACTTTGTGCGCGAAATTGAGTTTGGCAAAGACGGCGATTTTAACGAAACCCGCTTTATCAACGTGCTCAATGCCGACCTAGCCAATGACCTGGGCAACCTGCTCAACCGCACCCTTAAAATGGCGGCGCGCTACTGTGGAGATCGGGTGCCTGAGATCGATCCTCAAACCATCTCCGCCGACAACCCCCTGCGGGCGATCGGGGTATCGTTGACTAAAACTGTTGCTGAAGCCTATACCCATCTGGCCTTTAGCCAGGCTTGCACCGCCATTTTGGCCCTAGTGCAGGCCAGCAACAAGTTCGTCGATGACCAGGCCCCCTGGAGCCTGTTTAAGCAGGGCAAGCAGGCCGAAACCGAGGCCGTTCTCTACGCTGTACTAGAGTCGGTGCGTCAGGCCGCCTACCTGCTGTCGCCGATCATTCCCGGCATTAGCAACCAGATCTACGCCCAGCTCGGGCTAACCGCTGACTTTAACGACAAAGCCATTGGTCAAGGGCTCAACTACGCTGAGCAAGCCACCTGGGGCTATTTGCCCCCCGGCCAGCCCCTCGGGGTTGCCTCCCCCGTATTCCAGCGCCTAGAGCCGCTGGAGCCAGTGGCTAGCTCCTAGGCCTGGTTTTCAATCTACCTTTTTCGCTTTCTGTTTAATACACCGCATAAAAAACCATGTTAGATTCCCATTCTTTGCTGAACGACGATTCTATCTTTACCCCTGAGCAGGTGCTCGACAACCGGGGCCGGGTAGCCATTTTTATCGACGGCTCTAATCTGTTCTACGCGGCCCTGCAGCTGGGCATTGAAATCGACTACACCAAGCTGCTGTGCAAGCTCACCGCCGGTTCACGGCTGTTTCGCTCATTTTTCTACACTGGGGTAGACCGCACCAACGAAAAGCAGCAGGGCTTTTTGCTGTGGATGCGTCGCAACGGCTACCGGGTGATTGCTAAAGACCTGGTGCAGCTGCCCGATGGCTCTAAAAAAGCAAATTTAGATGTCGAGATCGCCGTTGACCTGGTGGCTTTGGTCAACTACTACGACACCGCTGTGCTGGTCAGCGGCGATGGCGACCTGGCCTACGCCGCCGATGCCGCCAGCTACCGGGGCGCTCGGGTAGAGGTGGTCAGCCTGCGGTCAATGACCAGCGACAGCCTGATCAACGTGGCCGATCGCTACATTGACCTCGAAGGGGTTAAAGACGAGATTAGAAAACTGCCCCGCAGCGCCACCCAGGGCTACACCTACCGGCCTCTGTCTAACGTGACGGCCCCGGTAGCGGCGGCTGAAAACAGCCTGACCGTTAGCGAATAGCCCTGGCAGCGAATAACCCTACAGGCCCAGCGGGATGGCGAAATGGCGGCAGTGGATGATGGGCGGCGTTGCGATCGCAGCCCTGGCGATCGGGCTCTATGGCCTGGTCACCCGGGGGCCTAGCCCTGATCAGATCGTCAACCCCAACAGCGACGACCCAGAACCTGGCCTCACCCTGCGCGATGTCACCCTAGAGCAGCCCGACGACCAGGGGGTGCTGCTCTGGCGGGTTAAGGGTAGCGAAGTCACCTATAGCTCTGATCGACAGGTGGCCCTGATCACTCGCCCCGATGGCGAGCTGTTTCAAGACGGCGAGGTGATCTACGAAGTCGTGGCCGACACAGGCGAGGTGAGCGAAAACGGCAGCGTTATTTTGCTGCGGGGCAACATTGTCGCCACCGGCGTCAAGAATGGCTCTGTGCTGCGGGGCAACGAAATGGAGTGGCGACCCGACGATGACGTGCTGATCATGCGCGATCAAATTACCGGCACCCATCCCCAGCTGCGGGCCGTAGCCAACGAAGCCCGAGTGTACAACCGCGAAAACCGCATGGAGCTAGAGGGCGACGTGGTGGCCAGCACCATCGTGGAAGACCCTCAAACCGACCCCTGGCTAAAGCTCCAGGCCCAGGAACTAGTCTGGTTTTGGGCCGATGAACGCATCGACAGCGCCCAGCCCCTGCGGGTAGAGCAGTTTAAGCAAAACGCCATCACCGACGTAGTTACGGGCCAGCAGGGCACGGTGAACCTAGCCGATCAGCTGGTGAAGCTGCGGGGACAGGTGGCCATGCAAATGCTGGAGCTGCCGCTGAATATGACCAGCGCTGCCCTAGACTGGCAGGTGCCTGAAGAACTGGTGATCGTCAACCAGCCCCTCACCCTGGTGCAGCCCGAAAATAGAATTAGAGTCACCGCCCGCCAGGGTCGGATGGATTTGGCCAACGAACAAATCTACCTCTCCCAGGATGTGGTGGCCGTGGGTGAAGCCAACCAGGCCCGCATGACCAGCGATCGCATGAACTGGAACGTCGACACCCAGACCGTCGTGGCCGAGGGCCAGGTCAACTACCGCCAGGTCGACCCCAGCATCAACCTCAACGGCTCCCGCGCCGTGGGCCGCCTGGACGATCAAACTATCGTGGTCGACGGGGGCCGGGTGGTCACAGAGATCGTGCCGAATTAGAGGTGTCAGGCGATAGGTCTCTGGCAAAAGGCGTCCGACATAAATTGTCCGGCACAAGGTTGTCCGGCACAAGGTTGTCCGGCACAAGGTTGTCCGGCACAAGGTTGTCCGGTCAAAGGGCAAGCCGTAAACCGTAAACCCGATACCCAAACCGCGATTCTCCAGCCCCCTTGTCCATGAGAAAAACTCCATGCCTCTGACCTGTCAATCGCTCTTGCAAGCCCACCCCACCGCCTGGGAAAAGGCCACCGTTCACCCGTTCTTGACCGACTGCCACAGCGGCACCCTGCACCCGGCTCAGTTCAACACCTGGCTGGGGCAAGACTACCTATTTGTCAAAGACTTCACTCGCATGGTGGGGCGCGTGCTAGGGGCCGCCCCTGACGAGCACATTGACGTGCTGCTAGCTGGCCTAGGTGCAATCAAAGACGAGCTGCTGTGGTTTGAGGCCAAAGCCGCCGAGCGCTCCCTTGACCTAGCTGCCCCGCCCCAGCCCACCTGCCAGAGCTACTGCGAGTTTATGGCCAGCCTAGCCACCCAACCCTACCCAGTGCAGGCCACCGCCCTGTGGGCGATCGAGTACGCCTACAACCAGGGTTGGCAGCTCCCTGGCCCCATGCCTGAACCCTATACAGAATTTGCCGATCGCTGGGGCAATCCCGGCTTTACCGACTATGTTCATCTGCTAGGTAGCCAGGCCGACGCCGCCCTGGCCACTGCCAATGATACAGCCCAGGCAGAACAGGCTTTTCTACGGGTTGCCGAGCTAGAGGCCGCCTTCTGGCAAATGGCTTTTGCTACGGCAATTGTGCCTAACTGAAGATGCCTGAAAGAAGGCTTTGGTTCATCCTGTAGACATAGGCAAGAACCGGAGAAACAATGACCTACGATTTTGATATGTTTGTAATTGGGGGTGGCTCTGGGGGCATCGCGGCGGCGCGGCGGGCTGCGGAGCACGGTGCCAGGGTCGGCTTAGCCGAGGCCAGTCGCCTCGGGGGCACCTGCGTCAATCGCGGCTGCGTGCCCAAAAAGCTGATGGTCTACGCCTCCCATTTTCCCGATCAGTTTGAGGCCGCTGCGGGCTACGGCTGGGCTGTAGGCGATCGCAGCTTCCACTGGCCCACCCTGATGACCGCCATCAATGGCGAGGTCAGCCGCCTCAACGGCATCTATCAAAACATGCTCGACAAATCGGGGGTGCAGCTCTTTCGCCATCACGCCCAGTTTACCGATGAGCACACCCTGGCGGTGGGCGACGCCACCATTACCGCCGCCAAGATCTTAATCGCCGTCGGCGGTCAGCCCACCCGCCCCGACGATATTCCCGGCATTGACCAGGCGATCACCTCCGACGATATTTTTCATCTGCCCGAGCAGCCCCAGCGCATCGTGATCATTGGCGGCGGCTACATTGGCAGCGAGTTTGCCTGCATTCTCCACGGGCTGGGCAGCGAGGTCACCCAGCTCATTCGCGCCGACAAGATTTTGCGCGGCTTTGACGACGATCTCCGCGCAGAGATTCACGGAGCCATGCAGCGGCGCGGCATCAAAATCATTGACCATATCGAGCAGGTCACGATCAACAAATCCGACTCTGGCCTGACCGTCAAGGTCACCCGCCGGGGCAGCGAGGCATCAGAAAGCGAGGCATCAGAAAGCGAGGAATCAGCCACCGTTTTCTGCGATGTGGTGAGCCTGGCAGCCACGGGGCGATCGCCCAACCTGCAAGGGCTGGGGCTAGATTGCACTGGCGTTGAGATCAAACAGGGAGCGATCGCCGTAGACGCGCACCACCGAACCGCCGTGCCCCACATTTTTGCCGTCGGTGATGTGACTGATCGGGTCAACCTCACCCCGGTGGCGGTTAGAGAAGGGCGCGAAGTTGCCGACACTGAGTTTGGCGATGGCCCCAGCCCTATGAGCTACGACACCATCCCCACCGCTGTGTTCACCACCCCAGAGATGAGCACCGTGGGCCTCGGCGAGGCCGCCGCCATCGAAAAATTTGGGGCCGCAGATATTCAAACCTTCAGCTCGCGCTTTCGGTCTATGTACTACACCCTGCCCGATATCAAAACCAAAACCCTAATGAAGCTGGTGGTACAAAAATCTACTGATCGCGTGCTGGGGGCGCACATGGTGGGCGATCACGCCGCCGAGATTATTCAGGGCATTGCGATCGCCGTCAAAATGGGCGCGACCAAGACCGACTTTGACGCCACCGTGGCGATTCACCCCAGCTCAGCAGAGGAGTTTGTAACGATGCGGTGAGGGGGGAGAGAATTCAAACGGCAGAATTCAAACGGCAAGACTCAATATTGTTTACTCATCTACCCCCAGTTGCCTACTCGGGTTGAGAAACCGGGGGGCGATCGCCTGCTGCCGCCGCTGCCCCGGCCCGCCCCTGTACCACGGCCTGGCGAAACCCTAGCACCACCAAAACATTTGACAGGGTGAGAAAGGCTTCTGCACCGCCGTGGAGCCAGTCTACATTGGCCAGTTCTTCTCTCAGGCCCACCTTGGCGTAGATGCCCGCTGGAATCGTGATCGCCACAAACACCAGCAGCGCGTAGAAACCAATCAGCGCCAGCCGAGGCGTTGCTTTATTGCGGGTCATGAACCATAAAAACCCCAGGTAGGGGAAGAGGGACACGGCGAAGAGGGTGTTTTTGTCGAGCATTTCGGGGTGGATGGGTGGATGGATGGATGGATGGGTAGGGGCAGACCCATGTGTCTGCCCTGGGGTGGATGGGTAGGGGCAGACCCATGTGTCTGCCCTGGGGTGGATGGGGTGGAGGAAGATTTTGGGCAGAAAGGCCCCCGGCCAAAATCTAAAATTCAAAATTTACTCCGGGTTTTCCGCCGACCCTGGGCTTTGTCGCCAGATCCACCAGGCCGCTAGGCACAGGGTGCCGTTGCCGATCACCGTCAGCGCCGCTTGCAGAGTGACCAGCCAGTCGAGGCTCGGGGCATTGTCAAACAGGTGCCAGGTGCAGGCGGCCATGGCGCTCACCAAAGCAGGGATCATGCCAATGGCCAGCCAGCGCCACACTAGCCGCTCGGTCACCGCCGCAAACTGCCAGATAAACCACATCGCCGCCATCCACTCCAGCACGCTTGAGATGTGAATCATCCAGGTGGGCAGCGAGAGGGCGTGCATGAGGTTTAGAGGTAACAACAGCCTCTATTGTAGAGAGGTCGGTGAGATGCGTATAGCGGTTGACCAGCGGTTTTAGTGGGGGTAGGTGAGAATGCGAGCGGTTTTGTGCGGCTACTACGGCCTGGGCAACGGCGGCGACGAAGCCCTGCTGGCCACTCTGCTGCAAATGCTGCCCCCCTCGGTGACCCCCGTGGTGCTGTCGGGCAGCCCGGCGGAAACAGCCCAGCGCTACGGGGTCGAAGCGGTGCCCCGCAAAGCTCTGGGGCCGGTGATCAAGGCTCTGCGCGGGGCCGATGCGCTGATCTTGGGCGGCGGTAGCCTGCTGCAAGATGCCACCAGCCTGCAAAACCCGCTCTACTATAGCGGTCTGCTGGTGCTGGCCCAGTGGCTGGGGCTAAAAACCATTGCCTGGGGGCAGGGCATTGGCCCCCTCAACCATCCCCTTAGCCAGGGGGTGGGGCGCTACGCCCTCGGCCACTGCAACGCCGTCAGCGTGCGCGATCACGGGTCGGCGGCCTGGCTGGCCCGCTGGCAGGTGCCCAGCATGCAGGCCCCCGACCCGGTGTGGGCCTTAGACTCAACCCCGGTAGAAGGTCTGTGGGAACTGCCCGCCCCCCGAGTGGCGGTGGCGCTCCGCCCCCACCCTTGGCTCACCGAAGCTCGCCTTGACCAGTTCACCCAGGCGCTGGCCTCGTTTCAAAAAGCCACCCATACCTGCCTACTGCTGGTGCCCTTTCAGCCGATCAAAGATCTAGCCATAGCCGAATACATTCAGCCCCGACTGCCGGGGCCAAGCCGGATTTACACCCTCAGTGACCCGCGCCAGCTCAAGGGGCTGTTTCGCGGTGTAGAGATGACCATTGCCATGCGGCTGCACGCCCTGATTATGGCGGCAGCGGCAGGCTGCCGCTGCTTTGGCCTCAGCTATGACCCCAAGGTCAGCCACCTGATGGCCGACCTAGATCTGCCCTGGGCCGACCTCAACCCCCAGGGGGCCAGCCACCGCTGGCCCGATACCCCAGAGCAGCTCACCAGAGCCTGGCTAGAGGTCTACGCCAACGGCGACCCGCTCTCTCCCGACCAAATCAAGTCGCGGGTAGACCGCGCCCTGATGCACCAAGACCTGCTGCGGGATGTGTTAACTCCCTAGGTGACTAGCCCAACGCCGCTTTGATCGGCAATTAGCCCAACGCCGCTTCGATCGCCAATTAGCCCAACGCCGCTTCGATCAGCAATTAGCCCAACGCCGCTTCGATCGGCGATTAGCCCAACGCCGCTTCGATCGCAGCCTTGAGAGCCGAGTCGTTGGGAGCAATTTGAGGCTCAAAGCGGGCAATCACTTCGCCATCGCGCCCGACTAGAAACTTGCCAAAGTTCCAGCCGATGTCGGGGCCGCTGCCGACTAAAAACTGGTAGAGAGGGCTGCGGTCAGCGCCGTTGACATCCTGCTTTTCGAGCAGGGTGAAGTCAACGTCGTACTTGGTTTTGGCGAAGTCTTTGATCTCTTCTGGGCTGCCGGGTTCTTGCTTGCCAAACTGGTTGCAGGGCACGCCCACAATCATCAGACCGCGATCGCCGTAGGCTTGATCAAGCTCCACCAGGCCGCTGTACTGGGGGGTCAGACCGCACTTGCTGGCCACATTCACAAAGAGTACAACCTTGTCAGCCAGCGAATCGGGAGCTAAGAGAGCACCGTCTAGGGTAGAGAGATTGGTAGGAAAAGCCATAGAAATTAACTGTCTGCACAACGTTTTTATTATCGGTCATCGCCGCCCTGTTGTCGGGCGATCGCCCAGGCCCAATCTCCCGCCCCTCACCCCCTACTCCTTATCCTCCACCTCTCTCCGCCTGCCACACTGCTTCCAGCGTAAACGGCAGCGCGGCGGCTTCCACCGAGATTGAGCCAATTCCCCAGGCCACCAGGTCGGCAATTAGCTCGGGGTGGCGCACCGGGGCCTGACCGCAGATCGAGCACAGCAGGCCGCAGCGGCGGGCCTCTTGCACTAGGTGGCCCATGGCCAGGCGCACCACCGGGTGGCGCTCGTCGTAGGCGCTGGCCATGATCGGCTGGTCGCGGTCGACCGCCAGCAGCAGCTGGGTGAGGTCGTTAGAGCCGATCGCAATCCCCTGTACCCCGGCCTGGGCGTAGGCGGGCAGCAAAAACAGCACCGAGGGCACCTCCGCCATGATCCACAGGGCAAAGCCATTGTGGTCGGTGAGGCCAGCCCGCTGAATCAGCGGTTGGCAGGCAATCACTTCTTCGACGGTGCGCACAAAGGGCAAAATCAGCTGAATGTTGGCGTGCCCTGCCCGCTGTAGGGTGGCTAAGGCCGCTAGCTCGACCTCAAACAGGCGGCTGTCGATGTCGTAGCTGAGGGTGCCCCGCAGGCCCAGCATGGGGTTGGGTTCTACCGGCGGGCTACCCGCTAGGCCCTGCCATTCGTGCGATCGCAGATCTAGGCTCCGGTAGCGCAGCGGCTTCGGCCCCAGGGCCTGCAAAATTGGCTCTAGCTGCTGCACAATCCGCCCCTGGAGCTCGGCCTCCTGGCCCCGGTTGACCCAGTCCCAGGGGTGGCGGCCTTCTAGAATATCGAGCAGCAGCCACTCAGAGCGCAGTAGCCCCACCCCAGCGACATCCTCTAATGGAAGGGTTTCGAGCCGCCGGGTTTGGCTCAGATTGATCATCACCTGGGTGGTCAGCCGCTGGTAGCGCCCCCGCTGCTCAGCGGAGAGAGGGCCGTTGGCGGCAGTGGGGTCAGTTTGAAACTGGGCCAAGACGGCCTGAAACTGGTGATGTTGAGCGGCCTCTTCGCTGAGGCCATAGATCACCCCGCGATCGCCATCGAGCCAGAGCACCATGCCATCGTCTAAAAGCTGAGTGGCCAGGGGTGCCCCCACCACCGCTGCAATGCCCATCTCTCGGGCCAAAATAGCCGCATGGCAGGTGGCCCCGCCTCGCTCAGTAACAATGCCCCGCACAGATCCTAGCTGCAAGAAAGCATCGGGCTGGAGGTCGGGCAAAACCACCACACAACCCGGCGGCAGCGGCCTGGGCAAAGTTTGAGAGTCTTTGGCCACCACCGCCACGCCCTGAATTCGCCCCGACGACGCCCCAATGCCCTGTACCACGGTGCTGGCCAAGGGCGACAGCGCTGGCTGGCTGCGGCGCGGTGGGCGCGATGCTGGGCTGAGCCCCGTGGCGTTATACCAGGGGTCGGCCTGGGTGATCACCAGGGTGGGCTGGGCCGGGTTGGCGCTGGGATACAGCAGCCACTCTAGGCGCACGCTGGCGGTGCCCAACGCCTCTTGAGCCGCACTGCCAATGGCCAAAAAATGAGCCAGCTGGGCGCTGTTGAGACGGGGCGATAACTCCGGGCGATCGCGCCGCACCACTTGAATAGGCTGGGCCATCACCTCCTGATAGCTGCGGTACCGAGAGGCCGGCATCAACTGGTAGCGACGCTCCTGAAACCCCGCCTCCCAGGTGGCGGTAGCCACCTTGCCCTGACTGATCCAGCAGCGGGCCGGAATCGCCTCGCCCTGGCTGAGGGCTAGCCCCAGCCCCTCGACGAGGGTCAGGGCAGATTGCCCCTGGGAGAGGGTCAACGTACCCGACAGCAGCGCTGGGTATATCGGCATCACCAGCGTGGCCAGATTTAGCTCATGCAGTCGCTGTCCGTAAGCCTGCCAAACGACCAGACAGCGCGCCGTCAGCGCCTGGCTCCAAAACTGGGGCAGCACCTGGGGCAAGGCGCTCAAATCGGCCTCGATTTGGGCTGGCAGCAGACCGGCTGCCGACGGATATTTTTTTTCGGTGGCCTCTGCCCCACCGAGCCAGAGGGAGGCCCGCAGCATCCAGGCCGGGGGCATAAATTCTGCGATTTCTGGGGTTGGCTGCCAGTCTGCCGAGGTCGGAGTTACCCCTGGAATGGCTCGCATGGCCTGCTGCCACCGCTGACTGATCTGCTGCAGAGCCTTAGATTCGCCCTTAGATTCGCCCTTAGATTCGCCCTTAAATTCGCCCTTAAACTGGCCCTCAAATTCGCTCTCAAATTCGCCGTAGCGAAGGTGATGATCAGTGGCAGCTAGCTGCTGACCCCTGGACTTCACGATTTGCCCTAGGCAGTGGTGCCAGGCGGCTGCCGTCAGCACCCATCCCTGGGCCACGGGCAGCCCCTGCTGCTTCAGCACGCCCAGATTATAGGCCTTGTGGCCAACGGCGCACAGATCAGCCCCATCTAGCTCATCCAGAGATCGAAGCCAGGTCATGCAGAAGAGAGGATGAGTAACCCTCACGCAACCGTGGCTGAGGGAGGTGAATAAATGACTGTTCTCAAGATTAAATGCTATCTACAACAGCATTACCCCTCGCTAGGAGCTGGGCAATGGCTTGTCTTTTCAATCCAGGGCACGAGCGCCTCATCACTGGTTTGTAGAATTTGTATCTTATAGTTACCGATTCTACGCGATTGAGATTCTGCGAAACGGCAATCGGCCTCAATATGCGCTCCAGGTTCCTTAGTTTTACCCACGACTTGGCCCTACACCTTGGCCAACAATAGACCCAAAGGAATAAACCCAGAAGGGTTGCTCTCGGCCCATCCCCTCAGGGGTATGACAATGATCGAGGGCCGCGATCGCAATTCAAAAATAGTCCTACGCACCAAGTCTATGCACCAAATCTATGCACCAAATCTATGCACCGATTATTGCCGGCAGCGTTAATTAACCAGGGGCAGCAGCAGTTGCTCGGCCTGTTTCTGGCGAACCACTGCCCTCTTTGCCAGCGGTCTACCCCAGCGGCCCTGTGCCCCAGCTGCTGCCGTCAGGTGCGTCAGTGCCAGAGCGTTGCCCCCTGCGATCGCAGCCAGCCGGGCCTGTCGGTAGTTAGCTGGGGGCGCTACGAGGGCGGCCTGCGTCAGCTAATCGGCAGCCTTAAATACGATGGCCACAAAGATATCGCTCAGTTTTTGGGCACCGAGCTGGGGCAAACCTGGCTAGATCAGCGGCCTGCCCTGCCGCGATCGCCCCGTCCGACAGCGATCGTGCCGATTCCCCTGCACCCCACCAAGCTTCAGCAGCGGGGGTTTAACCAGGCTGACTTAATCGCCCGCTGGTTTTGTCGGCTCGCCCAGCTGCCCCTTTACAGCCAGGGTCTGCTGCGGGTACAGGCCACCCAGGCCCAGCACAGCCTGGGCTACGGCGATCGCCAGCGCAACCTGGCCCAGGCCTTTGCCGTCGCCCCCGGCCAGGTCAACCAGCTGCGAAACACCACCGTGTGGCTAATTGACGATATCTTTACCACCGGTGCCACCGCCCAATCAGCCGCCCAAACCCTGCGCCGCAGCGGTATTTCTGTCGGTGGCGTTTGCACCGTAGCTCGAGCGATCGCGTGGTCTGACGCCGCTTCTGAGACTAGCCCTGCTGAGACCGGCCCTGCCAATATCTCGGCCCTGGGGTAGATTTGCGCCGCCGCCCCCTGGGCGATGGCAGTGCCAGGCAATGTTAATAATTCTTTGCCATTGCCTTATCAGCAGACGACTGGACTAGTATAAATCTAAAAAAATTATTAACAGTTTCTATGAACCCCCATCTTCTGCGGCACCTATGGTCTTTGGTAGAGCGCTCCCAGAGCAGCCACCTTTTAGCCTTAGATGACAACAGCCTGGCGTGCTGGCTGCTAGAGCAGTTCTCCGGGCAGCAGCACATTGACCCTGCCGAAACCGATCAGCTCCATCACTACATTCGCGCCAAAATCCCCCTCATTCGCGACCTAGCGCAGGAAAGATAGGTTATTTCGACTCGCCCACAACTGCTGTGACAAAAGTATTTAAGGATGGATCCTGCTGGTGACTACTTAGTTATCTAAATCTGGATCTCCCCCCGGCATCTTGTTGCCTGTGATACAAAATGAAAACTCAAACCGTTGGAGTGTTAAGCAAGTGCAACACTCCGACGGTTTTGAGTAAAAACATCAGCCGGTTCGGGTATAAATTTTGCAATGTTTTTTACGTGAGTGAGGATTGATTCATGCGTAAGTTGGGTTTACTCGCAGCTGCCCTAGGGCTAACTCTAGCCGCCTGCGGTGGCGCCACCACCACCACCGATGGCGACGAGGGTGCAACCTCTTCAGGCGGTGGCCGTCTAGATGTAGTGAAAAGCCGAGGCCAGCTTATCTGTGGCGTTGATGGCGGCATTCCAGGCTTCAGTTTTGTCGATGAGAGCGGTACCTATATGGGGCTCGACGTAGATGTTTGCAAAGCCGTAGCGGCTGCTGTGCTAGGTGATGCCGAGGCGGTAGAGTACCGTCGCCTTGACTCGACCGAGCGCTTTACCGCTCTCTCTGGGGGTGAGGTAGATGTGCTCTCCCGCAACACCACCTGGACCATCAGCCGCGACACCAGCGTGGGCCTTGAGTTTGCGCCCACCACCTTCTTTGACGGTCAGGGCATGCTGGTGAAAACCGACAGCGGCATCACTAGCCTAGAAGATTTCGCTGGCAAAGCCATATGCGTTGAAACTGGCACCACCACCGAGCTCAACCTGACGGACCAAATGCGCCAGCTCACCGTTGATTTTGAGCCAGTGGTGTTTCAGGATGCCGACGCGGCCTACGCCGCCTATTCCGAAGGCCGCTGCGAGGGCATGACCTCCGACAAATCGCAGCTAGTGGCTCGCCGCAGCACCCTGCCCAACCCCGACGAGCACGTTCTGCTCGAAGTCACCATGTCAAAAGAGCCGCTGGGGCCTGTAACCACCAACAACGACTCCGCCTGGTTCGATGTGGTCAAGTGGACCACCTATGGCCTGATTCAGGCTGAAGAATTTGGCATCACCGCCGACAATGTGGCTACCTTTGAGGGCACTGATAACCCCGACATTGCCCGCTTCCTGGGCCAAGAAGGCACCCTGGGCACCGACATGGGTCTACCCAACGACTTTATGGCGCAGGTGATCGCCCAGGTGGGTAACTACGGCGAGATCTACGAGCGCAACGTGGGCGCTGACTCTGAGTTTGCCCTCGAGCGCGGCCAAAATGCGCTGTGGACTGAGGGCGGTCTCATGTACTCTCCCCCCTTCCGCTAGAGAACAGGGCTATCTAGAGCTGATTACCCAGCAATGGGGAGAGAATTTCTCCCCTCTGGATCTTGCTTGACCTTGCTCACCTCAGGTCGAGATCAGAAACTCTCTAAAGGCGCAGTCGGGATGCGCCTTTTTCATAAATCCTTGTAACAAATTGAACTTTTCTTGACATCCCTCTTAGATTATTTTGCTTAAAGCTTTTGTACTGAGCTTTTGCACTGAACCTAGCGCAGGTATTTACAGATGGCCCACGACAGCGGCGGCAAGTCCTTTGACCTGAAGGCAATGCTGCGGGATGAACGATTCTGGAAGATTGCCTTTCAGGTGATTACGTTAATCGTCGTTATTGCTCTGCTGAGCTTTTTTCTGGGCAACCTCAACCGCAACCTGTTGCAGCAGGGGCGCGCCTTTAGCTTTAACTTTTTGCTCAGCCAGGCGGGTTTTAGCATTGGCGAAAGCCTGATTCAGTACCTCCCCACTGACCCCTACTGGCGAGCGCTAATGGTGGGGTTGGGCAATACCCTGACCCTGGTAGCTGGCGGCATTGCCCTGACTACGCTGCTGGGGGTCGTGGCTGGGGTGTCCAGTTTCTCTAAAAATTGGCTGGTGCACAAGCTCAGTCGGCTGTACGTGGGGCTGGTTCGCAACATTCCGCTGCTGCTACAGCTGTTTTTCTGGTATTTCGCCATCTATGGGGCTCTGCCCCAGCCTGAGGAGCAGATCAATGTGCTGGGGCTGGCCTTCTTAAATAACCGTGGGGTTTATATTCCCTGGGCGAGCAGTGCGGTGCTGGCAGTGCTGGGCATTGCGGCGACGGTGGGGGCGGCGATCGCCGCCCTCTGGCTCTGGCAGTGGCGCACCAAAATTCGCATTGATACTGGCGTCGGCGGTCAGGCCCAGTTGACCGCTCTGGCGGTGCTGGGGCTGGTGTGGCTGGCGATTATTACCCTGGGCATGAACTGGACGGTTCCTGAAGGCGTCGAAGGGGGTGGTGTAACTGGCGGGCTGCGGCTATCGCGGGAATACGTAGCGGCCCTGAGTGCCCTGGTGTTTTATACCTCGGCCTTTGTGGCCGAAATTGTGCGGGCGGGCATTCAGTCGGTGTCGAAGGGCCAGTGGGAAGCGGCCCGTACCCTGGGGCTAAATGCGGGCATGGTGATGCGGCTGGTGGTGTTTCCCCAGGCGATGCGGGTGATTATTCCGCCGATGAATAGCGAGTACATGAACCTGACTAAAAACACCAGCCTGGCCTTTGCGATCGCCTTCCCCGAGATGTATTCCATCGCTACCACCACCTACAACCAAACCGGTCGCCCGGTAGAAGTGTTTGTGGTGCTGATGGCCACCTACCTGATTCTTTGCCTACTCATCACCCTGGTGATGAACCAGCTCAACCGCACTGTGCAGTTTAAGGAGCGCTAAGCCATGACCTCTGCAACCCCTGATTCTTTCTCATCTGCACGCCCCGATGCGATCAGTCTAGGCCCCGTGGCCTGGGCTAAAAAGAACCTGTTCAGCGACTGGTTTAACAGTGTGCTCACCGTAGTGATTGTGACCACCTTTGGCTCGGGTCTCTTTCGCCTAGTGTCGTGGGCCTTGACCACCGCCCAGTGGGGGGCAATTCCCAACAACTTTGGCCTGTTTATGACCGGCACCTTTCCCTCAGCGCTTTACCCGCGCATTTGGGCGCTGCTGGCGATTGTTTGTGGCCTAGCCGGTTTGTCGTGGGGGGTGCTGGGGCGCAATGTCTCGACGCTATTTAGCCGCAGCGTGCTGATTGGTCTAGCCGTAGTGTGCGCCTTTATCATTCTGTTTCCGCCCACTCGACCTAGCTCCCTCAAGCTGTTGCCGATGGTCGCTTTAGTCGCGGTGGCGGCGGCGGCAGGGCGGCAGGTGGCGCGCAAATTTCCGGGGGTAGGCCAACTGCTCTCGTTGGCCTGGTTTTTGTCGTACTTTGTAGCCCTATGGCTGATTGGCGGCGGTCTAGGATTGACCCGCGTGTCTACCAACGACTGGGGCGGTCTGGTACTGACCCTGTTTACGGCGGTGAGCGGCATTGCCCTGTGCTTTCCGCTGGGGCTGCTGCTGGCCTTGGGGCGGCGCAGCGCTCTGCCGATCGTGCGGTGGCTGTCGACGGGCTACATTGAGCTGGTGCGGGGGGTGCCGCTGGTGGCTCTGCTGTTCATGGGCCAGGTGATGATTCCGCTGTTTTTGCCCCTGGGGTCGCGGCCCGATCGCATCTTGCGGGCGATCATTGCCCTAGCTCTGTTTAGCGCCGCCTACCTGGCCGAAAACGTGCGGGCAGGGTTGCAGGCGGTGCCCCGTGGCCAAAACGAGGCAGCGGCTTCCCTGGGGCTAAATACCCCCATGACACTGGGCTTTATCGTGCTGCCCCAGGCGTTAAAAATTGCCATTCCGGCGATCGTGGGTCAGTTTATTAGCCTGTTTCAAGACACCACGCTGCTGTCAATTGTGGGCTTGGCAGAGCTTTTGGGTATTGGCAAGTCAATTCTGGCGAATCCTACCTACCTGGGTCGCTATGCCGAAGTCTATCTATTTTTAGCGGTCATTTTCTGGTTCTTTTGCTACGCCATGTCGTTGGCCAGCCGTAAAATTGAGGAAAAGCTCAATACCGACCACTAAAATGTCGCTTAAATATCTCTGCGTGTAACAGTTAACAGTCTGGAATCTCGAAACCCCCTAGGGTTAAGGAAAACTAGCACTATTCGCCTGTTATGAACCTTATCCAAGTCCAGAGGTGGAGTTCTGCCCGCGGGAAAACCACAGATCCCGAGCTGAACTTGGTATACAAGGTGTCTCAAGCTTTGTGATTTGTTGTTTATGCGTCGTTAACGGCCTAACTGAAAGGCTAAATTTAAGAGGAAAACGTTCATGACACAGTTTCAGACGGAGCAGCCATCGGCTCACCACATGACCGCCGAGCCAGTCATCGTCGCCCGCGACGTGGAAAAATGGTACGACAACGGCTTCCATGTGCTTAAAGGCGTTAGCATGACCGTCTACAGAGGCGAGGTGCTGGTGGTGATGGGGCCGTCTGGTTCGGGCAAATCAACCTTTATTCGCACCTTTAATGCCCTAGAGCCTTACCAAAAGGGCAGCATTGAGGTTGACGGCATCACCATTTCCCACGATCTCAAAAATATCGAGGCCATCCGCCGCGAAGTGGGCATGGTGTTTCAGCAGTTCAACCTGTTTCCTCACCTAACGGTGTTGCAAAATGTTACCATGGCCCCGATTTGGGTACGCCGCTGGCCCAAGGCCAAGGCCCAAGAAGTGGCCATGCAGCTGCTAGAGCGGGTGGGCATTTTAGAGCAGGCTCACAAGTTTCCCGGTCAGCTGTCGGGGGGGCAGCAGCAGCGGGTGGCGATCGCCCGTTCCCTAGCCATGCAGCCCAAGGTGATGCTGTTTGACGAGCCCACCTCAGCCCTCGACCCCGAGATGGTGCGCGAGGTGCTCGACGTCATGCGCGGCCTGGCCGACTCAGGCATGACCATGGTGTGCGTCACCCACGAAGTTGGCTTTGCCCGCGAGGTTGCTGATCGCGTGGTGCTAATGGATGGCGGCTACCTGGTCGAAGAAAATACGCCCCAAGAGTTCTTTAGCAACCCCCAAGAAGATCGTACTCAAAAGTTTCTCTCTCAAATTTTGTAGCGCACTGCCCAAAAACTCCGGTGCCCGGTCGTTGGCGACAAAGTTCCAGCATCCGTAATGCAAACTTAAGGGGTAGGCCACGGCATTTACCCACAGGTTAAATTCTATGGATATCCTGGAGCAAATTCGCCTGGACTACCAGCGGTTTCCCCACGACCAAAGCTACCATCTGTACGCTGAGGATGTGTATTTCAAAGACCCGCTCAACCAGTTTCGCGGCGTTGATCGCTATCGGCGCATGGTTGGCTTCATCAGCCGCTGGTTTAAGGACATCGATTTACAACTGCACGAGATCAAGTACGCTCAACCCAATCAGATCGAGACTCGCTGGACGCTGAGTTGGGTGGCACCTGTACCCTGGCAGCCCCCCATGAGCATTCCTGGCCACAGCGATCTAGAGCTCAGTGAAGATGGCCTAGTGATCTCCCACATCGACTATTGGGATTGCTCTCGCCTATCGGTATTAGGGCAGTTGTTTGCAAAAAATGGCTAAAGTTGGTCGGGGTCAACGCCGAGCTCTCGCAGCCGCTGAGCGAGACGATTAGCCCGTTCTTGGGCTGTCTCAGTATCAGTGGGTAGCCAACACCCCTCAGCATTACACCATCGCAGCCAGTGACCCCAGATACCTTCAAACTCCCCTTCCCAAATGCCCAGACCGATATTTAAATCTTCTAACCAAATGGCTTTAGGAAGAGAGTCTATGGCTTGCTCTTTATACTGACGACCGATTAGCTTGAAATAGCGCAGTCGTTGGGTGTATCGACTGTAGACTACGTAGCTGCGGCGCAAATCGTGGCCATCGTAAAGCCGAGGCACGCCCACGGCCAGAAACCAGTCGGGCCGCTTGTGCCAGAGGGGATGGTGAACGTCGTAATAGACGTTTAGATCAGAGCCAGTGAAATACTGGTCGCGGCTGTAGTCACTGAGGGCTAGGGTACGGCTCAAGAGCTGGGGCTGAAGGTCGTGAAATACGTCTCGGGACGGGCTCGCGCCAACGTCGGGCAAGCCGGGCTCCTCCGGGAACTCGCTGGGGAGGTCGTACATGGTGGGCAGCGTTTCGCGCGGCGACTTCGGCGGATCGCTTTGCCCTATGGAGTATCCGGTGGGATAGGTCATAGCTTGCCAGAGCAACAGAGTTGATTTCTATTATAGAGAGGGTTAGAAGTGGGCCAATCTCTATGGATTAGCTAGAGAAACAAGGGTTACAATAACCTTCACAATCGAGAGCGACCGGGAGAGAATACGGCGATGCGGATGCTGCAAAAGGCTCTGGCTGGGGGGTGTTTACTGTTTGGGCTGTGGATCACGCTGCTAGCGACAACCGAACTGGTCAGCTCCGATGAGGATTTTGAGGATCGGGCTGAGGCGGGTGTGGCCCTGGTGTTGTTTGGCCTAGCCCCCACGGCCCTAGGCACATGGCTGGCGTGGAATCTGCGCCACAATAGCCAGCGATCATCCCAGACGCTGGCGCTCCAGCAAGAACAACTTTTCTTACAGTTGCTTCAGGGTCAGGCGGGCGACCTTACGATCGTGCAGTTTGCGACTGCGGCACAGGTACCGGTGGAGCAGGCTAAGGCGTTTCTCGATCAAAAAGCTCAGGTGCTCAACGCCTCCTTTGATGTCAAAGATACTGGGGCGATTGTCTATCGTTTTCCGCTGTAGAGGTCTATAGATATTCGCGGTTGAGGTAGGGTTGCAGCACCTCGGGCACACGCACCGAACCATTGGCTTCTTGATAATTTTCTAGAATGGCGGCCATGGTGCGGCCAATGGCCAGGCCCGAGCCGTTGAGGGTGTGCACATACTGGGTGCCCTTCTGCCCAGCCTCTTTGAAGCGCACGTTGGCGCGGCGGGCCTGGAAGTCCAAACAGTTCGAGCAGCTGGAGATCTCCCGATAGCTGTCAGAAGACGGCATCCACACCTCAAGATCGTAGGTTTTGCAGCTGGAGAAGCCGAGATCGCCGGTACAGAGCGCCAGCACCCGATAGGGCAGCTTGAGCTGTTGCAAAATGTCTTCGGCATCGCCGACCAGCGCCTCTAGCTCGTCGAAAGAATGATCGGGGTGAACGAATTTGTACATCTCCACCTTGTTGAACTGGTGGAGGCGGATCAGGCCACGGGTATCTTTGCCGTAGCTGCCCGCTTCTCGGCGAAAGCAGGGGGTGTAGGCGCAGTAGTGAATGGGCAGCTGATCGGCAGTAAGAATGTCATCGCGGTGCAGGTTGGTGAGGGGCACCTCGGCGGTGGGGGTGAGCCACAGGTCGTCATTGCGGCACTGGAAGCTCTCTTCGGCGAACTTGGGCAGCTGGCCGGAGGCGGTGAGGGCGGCTGAGTTGACCAGGTAGGGGGGAATGATCTCGTAGTAGCCGGCCCTGGTGTGGCGATCGAGCATAAAAGAGATCAGCGATCGCTCAAGGGCTGCCCCTGCCCCCTTGAGTATCACAAAGCGGCTCTGGGCAATTTTTTCGGCAGCGCGCTTAAAGTCGAGAATGCCCAGGGTTTCGCCGATTTCCCAGTGGGGTTTGGCGGGCTGCTGGGGCAGATACTCGTCGCCCCAGCGGCGTACTTCCACATTCTCAGTTTCGTCTTTGCCCACGGGGGTGGTATCGCTAGGCAGATTGGGCAGGCCTAGCAAAATCGCTTCGATCTGGGCTTTGATCTCGCGCTCTTGGGGTTCGAGGGTTTGCAGCTCGGTTTTGACCTGGTTGCCCTCGTCTTTGAGAGCGGCGACTTCTGGGCCGGTGGGGGCGGCTCCGGCTTTGATGGTTTGGCCTACCTGCTTGCCGATCTCATTGCTGCGGGCTTGGAGCTGCGATCGCACTGTCTCGATCTTGCGCTGCTGCTGGTCTAGCTCTAGCAGCGGCGCAAGATCATACTCACCCCGCTTGCCCAACGCTGACCGCACCCGCTCTGGATTTTCTCGTATTTGCTTTAGATCCAGCACAGCAATCCTCTAAATCCTAATCATCCAAAACCGGGCAACCCCGCTGCCAATACAACAGAATATCAGCAAACACAGCGAATCCCCTTGGCTTGGCGACACTGTACTCGGGCTGAGGGGATTCGCTGTGTTTGCAAGTTCAAACGGTCTAAGATTTGATCCCCCCTTATGAAGGGGGGATCTGATGGGCCTTCTACAGCAAGAGCCAGGGGGGATCGGATTCCCGCAGAAACGTATTTACCTCATTTGAGGCGTCTCAGTCAGGACAGATTGGCCCTAAAACACCTGCTCGATCTCAGCGATTTCAGGAATAAACTCGCGCAGGCGGCGCTCGATGCCCATGCGCAGAGTCATGGCCGAGCTGGGGCAAGAGCCGCAGGCCCCCTGCAGGCGCAGCTTAACGATAGGGCCGTCGATTTCGACTAGCTCCACATTACCGCCGTCGGCCAGCAGGTAGGGGCGCAGCTCGTCTAAAACCTGCTCCACATTGGGAGGAGTAAGGGCAAGGGTTTCCATGGGTGTATATCTGCCAAACGCAATGGTGAACTATTACCATTCTAGGGATTTTGCCCGCAAATCAAAGCACTTGATCAAATCCTTTCCATAAACGGAGGGCTAGGAAGATGAGGAGGGGCCACCGAGCCAGGGCCAAGCCCGTCGGAGATGAGCTTAGATATATCCCTCCCCCCCGGATATACCTAAAACCCTCTGCATTCAAGGCGATCGCGCTTCTCATTTCTTCATGGGAGCCTGCTGCCGTATTGTCATAGACTAAATTTGGGATAGTCAGGTTTTAAACACAAAACGACTTAATTGCATTGTTTGTTAATTGACAACGCTCCCATCAGCCCCTGAGGAAATTACCTATGCCGTTCACTCTCGATTCCGCCCGCAGTATTTTTCCCAGCACTCTCACCGCCGACGCAGTGCCTGCAACCATTGCCCGCTTTGGGCAGCTCACGGCAGAAGACCAGCTGGCGCTAATTTGGTTTGCCTACCTTGACATGGGTAAGGGCATTACCATTGCAGCTCCTGGTGCGGCCAGCATGCAGTTTGCCGAAGCCACCATGAATGATATTCGGGCCATGTCGTTTCAAGAGCAGTCTCAGGCCATGTGCGACTTGGCTAACCGGGCCGACACCCCCGTTGGCCGCACCTACTCTACCTGGTCGCCCAACATCAAGCTGGGGTTTTGGTACAAGCTCGGCCAGTGGATGGAAGAAGGCTACGTAGCCCCGATTCCCGAAGGCTATCAGCTGTCGGCCAATGCCTCGGCGGTGCTGCAATCGATTCGCAATTTAGAGTCGGGCCAGCAGATTACGGTGCTGCGCAATTCTGTAGTTGACATGGGCTTTGACCCCAATCAGATGGGGAATTACACCCGTGTGGCTGAGCCGGTGGTGGCCCCCCAAGCCACCGACAAACGCCGCCAGGTAACCATTGAGGGGGTAGACAACCCCACCGTGCTGGCCTACATGAATAACCTCAACGCCAACGATTTCGATGCGTTGATTGAGCTATTTGCCCCCGACGGTGCATTACAGCCGCCATTCCAGCGGCCGATTGTGGGCAAAACTAACGTGCTGCGGTTCTTTCAAGAAGATTGTCAGAATCTCAACCTGATTCCTGAGCGGGGGGTTGTCGAACCTGCCGACGATGGCTTTACCCAGGTCAAGGTAACCGGCAAGGTGCAGACACCCTGGTTTGGGGCCGGGGTCGGCATGAATATCGCCTGGCGCTTTTTGATCAATCCCGATGGTAAGGTCTTTTTCGTCGCTATTGACCTGCTCGCCTCACCCAAAGAACTGCTCAACCTAGTCCGCTAGAGCATCGCAGCAGGCGAGACAGCGGCGTGCTGGTCAGCTCAGGCTCAAACAACAAACCACCCTTATCTAGGGGTGGTTTGTTGTTTATGAGAGTTTGCAAAATTCTGTAATATATCCTTAATATAGATATATATACATGGTTGCTAGACGGGTAAGGCTAGGGGCTGATGACCACTGATGGTTACCTTACGGCCTTAACCTGACTCATCATCATTCTGATATCTCTGCGGACATCAGAGCGATGTCTCGAGTAGTTATCTGTAGTAGCTTTCAATCCTCTTTCTTTCAATCTTCTAATGATGCACACTAGCGAACTCCAGTGGACAGCTCAGGAGCAGTCCATTGCTAAGGCCGCCTTTGACAGGGCTTATCAGCGAGAAATTCAGGCGCTAGTGCAGCTGGTGAGAGACCAGGCCGGGTCTATTGCAGGCACTGACGATGTTTGGCGTCTACACGACTTTCTCAGCGCTCGCCGCCATGAACTCGACGGCAAATACGACGAGCGAGAATCGGCGCTGCTTTTCGTGTTCGCTGACCTCCTTAAGGCTGGCTGGCTTAGCTTAGACGATCTAAATGGGCTAGATGCCCTGAAGCTATCTAAAATAACCGCCCTAACCCGCCTGATGTAAGGCGGCAAGCCTGCTGCTTGGCATCAGAGGTTGAAGGCAAAGAAGAGGGGAAGTGAACATTTGTTCGCTTCCCCTCTTCTTGTTTTATTCGTCAAACTTATCTAACCGTTGAATAAACCGGCAGATCAATTACATCAGGCCAATCTGAGACAGAATGCCCTGACCGGTTAAGTACTCGGTAGCAATGCCAATCACGAAGCCTAGCATGGCCAAACGACCGTTCCAGGTTTCTGCAAAGTTGACAAAACCAAACTTGTTTTCGGTAGATTCAGTCATGATGGATAACTCCTAAAGGATGAGAGGGGTAGAAAATCAATATCCTGTTACTTAACGTAACATAAATTTTTGTGGGCGTGTGCAGAGGGGTCACATTTTTATCAATGGGTGCGATTTGATCGCCCTATGGCCCATCGGACAGCGCCTCTGCTCTAGAGGTTGGTCAGCCAGGTGACGATGCCGTTGCCGGTCACAGCCTCAAACAACACAGCGGACACAAAGCCAATCATGGCTAGGCGACCGTTTAATTTTTCGGCGTACTCGTTGAAGCCAAACTGCTGGCTGTCGTCAACATAGACCTTAGGCTCAACGGCGTAGTTGTTTAGGCGACCGCCGTCTTCAGTGGTATATCCGCTAGTGGTCATGAGTGAGGGCCTCCGATTTATTTGCCTGGCGCCACTGTAGCGCAATGTAAATAAATATTGCAAATTTTGTTGCAACTTGCCGTTGCGATCGCCGTTGTAGAGTGTTTGATGTGTTGGCGGTATCGGTTCTCGGCGAGATATTAGGGGGAGATATGGGGGGCAGCTCCCAGTAGTGCCTGGCCACGACAGTTATCTCTCGGCAGCAATCTAGGGAAAGCAGCAATGACCTTGATCGATCTACAGGGCAGCACGGTTTTGGTAACGGGGGCTTCGCGGGGCATTGGCGAGGCGATCGCCCGCACTCTGCACGGGGCTGGGGCATCGGTCTTGCTCCACTACAGCCAGGGAGCAGCTGAAGCGAGGCAGATTGCCGCTGACCTAGGGCCAGAGCGATCGCAGCTGATCCAGGCAGATCTGGCTGCGCCGGGGGCCGCGATAGATCTGTGGCAGCGGGCGTTGGTCTGGCGGGGCAGCATTGCAGCGGTGATCAATAACGCGGCGACGATGCCTAGCGCCCCGATCAGCTCCGATTGGCATAGCTGGTCTAGGGCGTGGCAAGACACGCTCCAGGTGAACCTGGTGGCGGTGGCCGATCTCTGCCGGGAAGCGATTACTCATTTTCAAACCCAGGGCGGTGGCACGATTGTTAACCTGGCCAGCCGGGCGGCGTTTCGGGGCGATGGGCCAGAATACATGGCCTACGCGGCCTCTAAGGGTGGGGTAATTGGCCTGACCCGCACCATCGCCAAGGGCTTTGCCCAAGATGGGGTAAGGGCCTATGCGATCGCCCCTGGGTTTGTGCGTACCGACCGCATCGAGCAGTTGATGGCAGAGCGGGGGGCAGAATACGTCACCCGTGACATTCCCATGGGTGCTCCGGCGGAGCCGCAGGATATTGCTAATTTGGTGGCGTTTTTGGTGGCGGGGCTAGCGCCCCACGCGACGGGGGCAACGTTTGATGTAAATGGGGCGTCGTATTTTCATTGAGTCTACCCCTGATGCCACCGGGCGCATGCGATGCGCCCCTACAGTTTGGCGTTTTGGGCATCGGGGTTATGTGATTCGAATTTGGTATGACTCCACTTCACCACCTCCGGCCTCGTCTCGACCAGCAGTTTGCCCCGCGAGAAAACATGGGTCACGGTCGCCCGACGGCGGATCGCCTCGTAGGGGCTGTCGGCGTCGAGGACGATCAGGTTGGCGGGTTTGCCGACTTCGAGGCCGTAGGTGTCTTCTAGGGCGAGAGTTTTAGCGCCATTGGTGGTGATCATGTCGTAGCAGGCGGCGATTTCGGCTTGGCCGGTCATTTGGCAGACATGCACGGCCATGGAGGCGACATCGAGCATGTTGCCGTTGCCCAGGTTGTACCAGGGGTCTTGGATGCAGTCGTGGCCCAGGCTGACGTTGAGGCCCTGCTGCCAAAGTTCTTTGACGCGGGTGACGCCGCGCCGCTTGGGGTAGGTGTCGGTGCGGCCCTGGAGGGTGATATTGATCAGCGGGTTGGCGATGAAGTTGATGCCTGAGCGAGACAGCAGGCCCATGAGCTTAAAAGCGTAGGCGTTGTTGTAGCTGGCGAAGGCGGTGGTGTGGCTGGCGGTGACCCGAGGCCCAAGACCCGATCGCACTGCACAGGCGGCCACTACCTCTAGAAAGCGCGACTGGTCATCGTCGATTTCGTCGCAGTGGATGTCGATCAGGCGATCGTAGCGCTGGGCCAGCTCAAAAATTTGGTGGACGGACTGCACACCATCTTCGCGGGTCATTTCGTAGTGGGGAATGCCGCCCACGGCGTCGACCCCCAGCTCTAGGGCTGCTTCCATCAGTTCAAGATTGCCGGGGCTGCCGTAGAGACCATCTTGGGGGAAAGCCACCACCTGCACGGTGATCCAGTCTTTGACGGCGTCGCGGACTTCGAGCAGGGCTTTGAGAGCGGTCAGACTAGTTTCGCTGACGTCGGCGTGGCTGCGCACAAACAGCACCCCCTGCTGGGCCTGGAGCTTGAGGGTGGCGATCGCTCTTTCTTTTACGTCCTCTAGCGTGAGGGACTGCTTGCGATCGCGCCAGATTTCAATGCCTTCAAACAGAGTGCCGCTTTGGTTCCAGCGGGGCTGCCCGGCGGTCAGGGCCGAGTCGAGGTGAATGTGCGACTCAACAAAGGGCGGGCTGACGAGCTTGCCCGCCAGGGGAATTTCTTGAATGGCCTCGGCGTTGAGATTGGGCTCCATTGCCCGAATCATGCCGCCATCAAAGCCAATATCCACCGCCTCGCCGCTGGGCAGTCGACCATCGCGCAAAATCAGTTCCATGCCCGTCCGCTACAGTTCAGCTATCGTTCTGGCCTTGACTATACCAAGTCTGCCAAGGCTAAAAGCCCCTGTGATGAAGCCGCTGACCAAAATCCCCGGCTTTACCGCAGGGGCAAAACCGGGGATCACTCGGACTAGTGCAGAAATACTGATGATATCGCCCCGCGCTACCGCCAAGAGGTTTAGCAGACTGAGGCGGCGAATAGGCCTGGGGCATAGGCCTCAATCACCTTGCCAGTGCGGGCACAGGTGATCATCAGATAGTCACAGGCGGCGCACTGGGTGCGCACTAGCTGGTCAGGTTCAATGTGGTGCCTTTCGGCAAAATGTCCACAGTTGGGGCAATGTACCTGTTGAGTGTGGCCAATCATTCTTTATGACTCCGGCGGCGTTGTGAGAAAACAAATCAAAAAAATTATCTGAAGTTTGGAAACTAGGTTTAGTCAAAAATAAACTCGCAATGGTATAAGTTACTGCGAGAATTTCTCTGGGTGCTGTTGAAAGATCGCAAGCCAAAAGACTGGGTTCCTCACTTATTATTATGTCTTTGATTTTTTGGCCTCTATCATCGTTTCGGTCACAGAGAGGCCAGCAGTCCAGGGGAGGGACTAG
>QBMN01000160.1 GCA_003241845.1 Shackletoniella antarctica
CACCTGCGGCTGCCCCGATCCACGCGCTGGTGGGCATTTTAGAACTGGGCAATCGCTCGGCGGCGCTGTTTGAAATCAGCGGCGTTTCCCAGCGGGTCTACATTGGCGAGCGCATCGGCAGCAGCGGCTGGAGCCTGGTGTCGGTGTCTAACGCAGAAGCGGTGATTCGCCGCAACGGTGACGTGCGGTCGATCTACATTGGCCAGCGGTTCTAGAACGGAGCTTCCTGGCCACCAACCCCCTATGCACCAAGGGTGGCCCCATGAACCAAGGGTGGCCCCATGAACCAAGGATGGATTTACACCGATCGTATCACCGCCACCGACGCCGGGCTTTCGGTGCTCGACTATTACACCAGCCGCTACCGCCACTCCAGCCGGGCAGAATGGCGTGATCGCATTCTCTCTGGCCAAATTCGTCAGCATGACCAGGCGATCGCCCCCGCAGATCTCCTCAGGGCAGGGCAAACCCTGACCTACCACCGCCCGCCCTGGCAAGAGCCAGAGGTGCCGCTAGAGTTTGAGGTGCTGTACGAAGATCAGGACTTGATGGCGATCGCCAAGCCCGCTGGCCTGCCCGTGCTCCCCGGCGGCAGCTTTCTCACCCACACGCTGCTGCACCAGCTCAAGCTGCGCTACTCAGAGACTCCACCGATTCCGGTGCATCGGCTGGGGCGGGGCACGTCGGGGGTGATGGTGCTGGGGCGATCGCCCCTGGCCCGCTCGGTGCTCAGCCGCCAGCTGCGCGAGTCTACCGCTGCGGCCTCCGACCCTAAGGCATCGCGCCCCATTCGCAAGACCTACCGGGCGCTGATTGGCCCCAGCGATTTGCCCGATAGCTTTACGATTACTACGGCGATCGGCAAAGTCGATCATCCCCTGCTGGGGTATATCTATGCGGCTTCACCCACAGGTCTGTCGGCCTACAGCGACGGCAGGGTGATCCACCGCGCCCCAGATTCCACCTTGGTAGAGATCACCATTCGCACCGGGCGACCCCACCAGATTCGCATTCACCTGGCGGCGGCGGGATATCCCCTCCTGGGCGACCCGCTCTACGGCATTGGCGGTACGCCCCGCCAGGTTGAGCCGACTGAGACGGGGGCAGTGCCAGGAGACATTGGCTACCACCTCCATGCCCATCGTCTAGCGCTGCCCCATCCGCGCACCCAGGAGCCTTTGGTAATTGTGTGCCCAGCCCCCGCCGCCCTGGCGCTGCCTGGAAGCCCGACAACCTAAGCCCGACAACTCTATTCACGCGCTCACGCACCCACTCAGACTAAATCCTGTTTGGTTATCGCCGGTTCCTCTGGGCGCATGCGATGCGCCCCTACAGGTGGCCTTTGGCCCGTCGGGGTTATGTGATTCGGATTTGGTGTTACGCACCCGCTCACCCGCGCGATCGCACCATCAGCAATTGCTCCGCCTGGCCAAAGCCATACTTTTCGTAGAAGGGCTGCATCTCGGGGGTGCAAAACAGTTGAATGCACTCCACCTGAGCGAGCTGGGGGTGAGTGGTAACGTGCTCGATCAGCTTTGCCCCCAGACCTTGCCCGCGATAGTCTGCCGCCACAATCACATCAAACACGATCGCCCGATACACCCAGTCGGTCAGCACCCTTGAGAATGCCGCTAGCCGCCGCGCCTCGTCATCCCACAGGCCAAAGAGCAGGTCGCTATTGCTTAGCAGGGTGGGCACGTCGGCCAGGGTGCGTTCTTTGCTCCACCACTCTTGCCCATACATCTGGTGCAGCTGCTCGATCTGGGCCGGGGTGAGCTGATGAATCAGGGTGAGCATGGGTAGATGTCGATTCTTTAACGGTACGGTAATCCTGACCTGGCGGCCAAAATAAAGGGCTACGATCAAGAGGTAGCGCGGCGTAAGACCTATCTTACTGCCGATGGCAGGAGCCAATGCCGCCGATATAGTTTAGACAGTGCTGCGATAGCCAAAAACTGTCTCTAGGAGTCAGTTCTAGCCCTCTCTCTTGAACCATTGGAGTACAAGCGAGTTTTGACGACGTCTTCATAGACGACATAGACGACATTTTTAAAGTGATATCGCCGCCTACTGCCGCCAGCTAGATCCGAGAGGGAGATCTGCTCTGGCACTGACCATCCACAGAGGAGGATACCTCCATGAAACTCTCTATTTTTGCCGGGGCTGCGATCGCGATTCCCTTAGCTTTGGCAATGCCCGCCCAGGCCGAGAACCCGGCCCACGTGCAGCAGCTGCTCGAAACCAACCTGTGCCAGGGCTGCGACCTGTCGGGCGCTGACCTCACCCAGGCCCACCTGATTGGGGCCGACCTGCGCGATGCCAATTTGCAGGGGGCCACTCTATTTGAATCTAATCTGGAAGGGGCTGATCTCAGCCGGGCCGACCTGACCGGCGCTAATATGACCCGCGCGTTTTTGACCAACGCTCTGCTCGAAAACGCTACCCTCGATGAGGCCAATCTCACCGAGGCCCACATCTACTTTGCCGAGGTCACCGGGGCTTCGCTGCTCAACACCGACCTCACCCAGGCTGACATTGTGGGCACCCCCATCAACGTCGGCGGCGATTAGTTTTGCGGTAAGGGACGCGCAAGAAAATAACGTACAAATTGCCATCTTTTCCATTGGTGCATTGCTTCGCGAATGCACCCTACAGCGATCAATGCTTCTGGTACCTTATTTAGACGCACGCCCCTAACTGTTGCGGTAATTGATGTCGCGATCGCTATGGTCGCGGCAACTAGCCTGGCTCAGCGATGGAGTTTACTGCTGCGGTATCTCCAGGAGACAAGCTGATGGCGGCAACCAGGCCTTTTCCTGCCGTGCTGTGGCTGCTGCTTTCTGCCGTAACCTCAATCGCATCGGGTTGGTAGGCCGCCACATCAAACCAGAATGTAGTGCCAATGCCCACTTCGCTGACCAGGTGCACCTGGCTGCTGTGCTTCTCGATGATGTTTTTTACAATCGAGAGGCCCAGACCTGTGCCTTCCAGGGTGTGTACCCGATTCTCAACTCGAAAGAAGCGGTCAAAAATCGCCTGCTGGTCTTCGGAGGCAATGCCAATGCCCGTGTCAGAGATCTCGATGCGAATATAGCCCCCGTGCCCTGGGCTATCCCCTGCGGGCACAATCTGGTGCGCCCGCATCATCACCTGGCCTCCGGGTTCGCTAAACTTCAGCGCGTTGCCCACCAGATTGGTAAATACTTGCAGTAGCAGATCGTAGTTGCCCATGGCCGGGGGCAGGTTTGGCTCGACATCTTGCCGCAGCTCAATTTGCTTGTCGCGGGCGTTGAGGCGGTGGGTGCGCAGGGTCTGCTCAATGGGCTGAATGATCTCCACTGCTTCGATCTGGTACTGGCGGCTCGACTCTAGGCGCGATAGGTCGAGCACGTCGTTGACCAGGCGGGTGAGGCGATCGGTCTCGTGGTTGGCGGTTTCGAGAAATTCTTTGCGCTCGCTGTCGCTGAGGTCTTCGCCGTACTCGTGCAGGGTTTCAATAAACGACTTGATGTTAAACAGCGGCGTGCGCAGCTCGTGGGAGACATTGCTGATGAACTGGGCCTTGGCCTCGTTGAGGGCCACCTCGCGGGTAATATCCTGAACGGTAATGGCCAGCCCTTTGACGTTTTCTTTAGCCTGGTCGAGTACGGTGTTGAGCAAAATCCGCAGGGTGCGGCTGCTAGGTTCGGTGATCGGCACCCGAAACTCCATCGCTTCGGCCTCGCCCTTGACGGCTTGAAATAGAGGCCGAGTGAGCTGCACCCGCACCGGCGTGGGGAAGTGCTCTAGGATATTGCGCCCGTCGAGGATCTTATCATCCCAGCCGAAGATGCGGCGGGCGGTGGGGTTGACCAGCACGGCGTGCATGTCGCTGTCGAGCAAAATAGCGCCGTCGGCAATGGTTGAGACCAGGGTTTCGAGCTTGGCTTTTTCGGCGGTTAGCTCTTCGATGTTTTGCTCTTCGTAGCTCTCTAGGCGCTCGGCCATGTCGTTAAAGCTGTAGATCAGCTCCCCCAGTTCGCCGCCCAGGGGCAGGTCGATGCGCTGCCTAAAGTTGCCGTCGGCAATGTTTTTGACCCCCAGGGAAAGCTCTTTAATCGGCTGGGTGATCGTCAGGGCATTGAACACCGCGCCCAAGATCACCATCACCCAGATCGACACAAACACCGCAATGGTGACATCGCGGGTGAGGTGCGATGAGGCAACTACAGTTGGGTTGGGGTTAATGCCCAGGGCCAGCACCCCCAGGTGGGTGCCGTTGTAGTTGAGAGGCACAAACACGTCGGTGACTTCGCCAGCGGGGGTGAGGTGCTGGCGCACCAGAGGGCGGTCGGTGTTTTGGGCGTAGCCCTCGGGCAGCTGCATACGCCGCCGCAGGGTGAGGGAGTTTTGTACCGACGCCTCAGAGAAGGGAATGCCAAAGAAAATGTCGCCGTTTTCGTCGGCGTAGAGCATGTAGCGCACGCTAGAGGTGCTCTGGTAAAAGCTGTAGGAAAAGCGGGCTAGCTCAGTGCGATCGGCTTCGTTGACCAGGGGCGCGACGTTGGCCGCTAGCAGCAGCCCCAGGTCGCGGGCAAAGCGGGTGTCGTTGAGGCGGGCATCCATTTGGATGGTGTTGACGGACCAGAAGGTCAAGGCGCTAGTAATTAGCGACACCACCAGGGTCGCCCCAGCCATGAGCCGGGTTTGAAGGGTGAAGTCGCCCCACCAGCGCAGGAAGATGTCGCGAATTTTAGCCAGGAGCCTAATCAAAAGAATGTTTAAGTGGCGGGCATCTAGCCTTTATTCTGGCATGTTCTCCGCATCTTCGTTTTTTGCCTAGCCGTCGAACAGGGTTTCGAACTCGTGGCGCAGGCTGTTGTAGTTGACGACGCGGGCCACAATTAGGTTTTGGCTGCCCTCGGCGTCGGCAAACTGCTGCTTCCAGTGGCGAATGTCGTTTTCTTGGTTTAGCCAGAAGGCAATGATGGTGCCGGCGATCGCATCCCAGTCCCAGTCGGGTCTGTGGTGGATGGCTTCGGTGGCGGCAATGAAGGCGTCGAGGGTGCAGCAGTAGCTGCCGAGGAAGGCCTGAGCGCGATCGCGCTTTGCCTCTACCCGCTGCTGGTGGTTAAAAAATTGCAGCACCGGGGCAATGCCAATGATGTCAAAGCTATAGCTCATGGTGGTAATGAGTGAAGCAAGGTAGCCAATAGTTTAGCTAGTTCCTCCAGCAGAGTTGTTCGTCTGCAACGGTTTTTAGCGATCGCTGACCGATTTAGAGTCGCTACCATAGAGATCTCCACCACTAGGATCGCCATCGTCTGTCTGTGCCCAGAGGAGTACCCCATGACCACCCTGGATTTGCCCCTTGAATTTAACCTTGAGGCTGTGCATCTGACCGATGAGCAGTTCTATCAGCTCTGTATTCACAACCCGGAGATGGCGATCGAGCAAAACGCCAAAGGAGTATTGATTGTTATGCCCCCCGTTGGCGGTGAAAGCGGTAATCAGGAGCTGGAGCTAGGTACAGACTTGGCCATTTGGAATCGCCAAACTCAGCTGGGCAAGGTCTTTAGCTCATCCACGATTTTTCAGCTGCCGATTGGCAGCAAACGATCGCCCGATGCCGCTTGGGTAGAGCTGTCTCGCTGGGAGGCGCTGACCCCAGAGCAGCGGCGCAGGTTTCCACCGATTGCTCCAGATTTTGTCATTGAGGTGCGCTCCAGCACCGACAGTCTGGAGACGTTGCGCAGCAAAATGCAGGAGTATATGGCCAGCGGAGTACGCCTGGGCTGGCTGTTTAACCCGAAGGATCAGCAGGTGGAGATTTACCGCCAGGGAGCAGCGGCGGCGGTGCGGCCACTGCCCACCCAGCTTTCTGGAGACTCTGTGCTCCCTGGCTTTGTGCTCTCAGCCAGTCGATTTGCCGAGGGCTAGGGTTGGGTTATAGCTATCGCCATAGTCTGCTAACCCTAGAAGTGCTTTTGGGGTCTTTTGGGCTAATTCTGTAAAGAAAAACCGCTGCCCTCAGTTAGAGGGCAGCGGTTTTGGAGAGATCCCTTTCAGGAGAAAAATTAAAGCCGAGGACTATTGGCCAGAGATGGCGCTGCTGGTGAAGGCGTCGCCGCTGTAGGCCGGGACGCGATCGCCACAGTCGGTAGATTGACCGGTCACAGACTGAGCCAGCTGGTCAAAGGAGTCAGAGCGCCAGTTGCGCTCGTGGATGGGCTTGGTTTGCTCACCACGGAAGTAAGCTTGGCTACCAATCAGCGCTACGGCGACCCAGCCGACAACAAAAAGAGAAATGAGTAGAGCAATCATGAGGTGAACCTCTAGGTTGAGTTGGTGACAGATGCAAGATACGTCTGCAAATTACGTCTGCAAAATTACGTCGCTGTCAGGGTTCTAGCGGGCAACTGCGCCAACGCATCTCGCCTATGTAAATAAATGTAACGCGAAATGTAACAAAGTGTCAAGTTAGATTGCGCTTAACAGGTAGAAGGTGCTGTCGATCTGCTTTCAGATAATGACAGCGCTCTCGGTATTTTTCCGCGAGGGCAGGTTCGTCTGCTTGCCCGCCCACGGCGATTTGCCCGATGACAACCCTCTGTCAGAAACAATTAAGTAGGTGTACACAATTAAATTCAGGATGTAGTTGGAGCTTAAGGGGCTGTGGCCCCTTAATAGAGGTGTTCCCCCAAATCCTAAGGCAACTAATTCTGTCCATGTACTTATTAAAGTGACGGCTGGGGTTAAGGCTTGATAAACCTTCTAGGATGATTGTGAAGGGTGATGTGCTGACCCAGGCTTGGCAGACGCCTCCAGTCCCGTGGGGCCAGCGCATCAATGCTATCTACCGTGCGCTCATAAACCAGGCTGACCACAAAGCCTGCATCTCGCTTCTACCAGGCTTACCCATGGTTTCCCAATCCCGTTACTCCCTTGAGCTGCTAAACCAGAGCTACAGCCGGGGGCAGCTGAAGTTCAGCAGTCTTGATCTGCGCAACCTATCTCTAGAGGGCGTCAGGCTGCCGTTTGTAGAATTCATCGACTGCAATTTGCAGGGTCTTAACCTGTCAGGGGTTTTTATGCCTGGGGGTGTGTTTACCCGCAGCAACTTTCGCCACAGCAAAATGAACTGGGCCAATCTGATCGGCTCTGACTTCTTTAGAGCCGATCTGTCATCAGCCCAGCTCAACCGCGCGCTGCTGTCTGGCGCAGCCCTGATGGGCGTCAACCTCAGCCACGCTAGCCTCAAAGAAGCGGTGCTCAGCGGCAGTGACCTGCGAGGGGCCAACCTCAAGCGGGCCAATCTTCAGGGGGCCAACCTCAGCCACGCCAACCTGCAGGGGGCTGACCTACGCGACGCCGACCTCGCCAGGGCCAACCTCGACGGGGCCGACCTACTGGGGGCGCTGATGCCCGACCATACATACATAGACTACGCCTTAAATCTTCTGCCCGCCCCAGCGAGTGCCGAATAGGGTTGGGGCGGTTACTTTAACCCCGGCTAGTGTGGTGCTACACCAGAGCCGCCAAACAGCACCAGCGACAGGAAAAAATCTACGACAAACAGCCCCACCCAGGTCGTGACCACTGCCGAGGTGGCGGCTTGACCGACCGACCGGCTACAGGTGGTAGTTAGCCCCCAGGTACAGCCCGCCAGAGCCACGATCACCCCAAATAAGACCGACTTGAGCAGCACCGCAATCAGGTCGTTGAGCACCATGAGCGATCGCACCGAATCTAAAAACTGACCAACCGGCATCTCGTACAAGAAAAACGCTATCCCGGCTCCACCCGCCAGCCCCAGCACTAGCCCCAGCACCGTCAGCACCGGCAGCATGATGCAGCAGGCCACCACCCGAGGCACCACCAGATAGTCGATGGGGCAGGTGCGCAGCACCTTGAGCGCATCGATCTGATCAGTCACCTTCATGCAGCCAATCTCGGCGGCGTAGGCGGTGCCCACCTGCCCCGCCATAATCGCCGCCGTGAGAATGGGAGCCAGCTCGCGGCAAAAAGCCATAGCAAAGGCCCCACCCAGGGCGTGTATGGCACCAAACCGCTCCAGCTCTCGGGCGGTTTGAATGGTAAAAATCATGCCCGCAAACACGTTGGTCAGCAGCACCGGAGTCAGGGTAAACGGCCCTGCCGCCACCATTTGTTCTATGGTGCGCTGGCGATTGACCTTGCCCCGCAAAATCCGCATCAATACCTGACCGCCCAAAAAACAGGCCATCACGATGTGGTAGGCGCAAGACTTAGGCCTCGCCGCTGGGGCTGTTTTCAGCTCAGGCAAAGGCCGACAGTCTGAATGGGCTGTCTCCGAAAGACGAAAGGAAAGCCGTGGGGCTTTGTCGTAGGTCTTAACCATAGCAACAGCTCGTAGGGTAAGTCGGGCGAGGCAAGTCACCATGTTCAGTGTGCCCTAACCCAGAGTAAGGTCGATCTCTAGCTAGACAGACGCAGCCGTAAGAAGACTTGTTCTAATCGGGAACTGTTCTAGGGAACGACCGAGGTCAGTCACTCCTTAGATGTCAATAATCTACAGAGTTTTGTCGAGATTAAAGATTTTCTGCGGATAGTTTTCAGATTGCCAACTGGAGCGGCAGCACCAGCCTGCCCAAGAGCACCTCAAGCCACTCAGCCAATAGCCCAATTATCTGTGCCTTGTGGCCTAGCGCCATAGATTCAGCGTCGGGTGAGCTGCTCAGAGCTTCAAGGGGTGCCTGAAACGTCCTACTGGCAAAGATCACGCCCAAATAGTACAAAAACAGTACAAAAACAGAATAGTTATGATACACTTGTACTAATACTGTCATCAAAGACTCCATTCCCCTGCTGTGCAATAGACAACAGCTCCAATGCTCGGGTTTTGTCGGGCTAGAGAAACGCCTCTGGGTTCACCTTCGCCCTCCGCTAAGGACTACCGCACGATGGATCAGCAAAGCATGCAAACCAAGCTCATTCAGAAGATCAATACCCTTAACCAAGGTGATGCCAGCGTGCAAGTCGATTGGGCCGGTGGGCCGCAGTTGCCGTTGACGCCCCCTGGGCCAGATGCCAAGCGGCCTAGGGCAGATTTCTCTGTCGCCGTAGACGCCTTGCAGTGGCGAGCCAAAAGTATCGGCGGTTTCGCCCCCCAGGCCGCTGCCAACGGCTCCCCTGGCCCGGCAGCAGCGGTGTCATCCCAGGCCTGTCTCAAGCGCCTCAGCGCCATGGCCAACAAGATCAACTATCTGTCGGCTGAGCAAGAGCGGGCGATCGCCGAAATCCAGAGCATTCACACTCGCCTGGCTCACCTGCCGGTGCAGTTCACTCCCCAGGGGCAGCCCGTTTCTCCCCCAGCGGTCGACCTCAGCCGCGCCGCCCTAGCCTCCGCAGAGGTTGATCGCTACGGCAACATGTTGCTCAGCTACCGCACCCCTACCCCTACTACCCTTATCCCTGCCGCTGGCATGGCTGTAGGAGCGGCGATCAACGCCTCCGCAGAGCACAGCCCCAGGGATGCCGAGCAGCTCGCTACCCATCTGAGGGCCACCTATGGGCCACCAGATGGGCCGTCGGGGTGGGGAAATCTGGCCACCGATGTGCTGGCCCTGGGTAAAGAACCCATGCAGCTCTTGTCTGACCTGGGGCGCACCGCCTGGAGTCTGGTCTTAGGGCTGACCCAGTGGTCGGCCCGCCGCCAATCTGGGGGCCAATCGGGAGTTGCTGCCGGGCGTCCTCCTGGCCGGGGCGGGGAACTGTCGCTGGTGGATAGCGTGCTGTGGCTTGGCGGCGGGGTGATTGGCCGCCTGGCGCTAAATCTGCTGCTGGCGGCATTTCCGGCCCTGTGGTCGGTGGCGGTGGCAGCCATTACCGCGATTACGGCCTACGCCCTCTACCGGGCTACCCTGGCTCCCAGGTTGGTCTTTGGCCCTGCCATTCGAGTGTTTTTGCTGGTCGTGGGGCTGGTCATTGGCGGCCAGCTTTAGCCTGTTCCGGCTAAATACTGAATCCAGCACTTATCCAGAGGTTTAGGGCAGCAGGCCCAGCGGGCCAAAGTTGCGACCTCAAAGGGGAGGCTTGTTTAGATGGAACACTTCTAGGCTAAATCGCTCGATGTCCGGCAAGTTTTTGCTTTTTGCTGTGGATTTTTAAGGAGGCAGATTATGGTTTCAACCCATCAGTCGGGGGGCGGGGTGGCTCTGGCTACTGCCAAGCCCTTTATCGCCGGAGGGCTAGTGCTGGCGATTGGGCTGATGGCCATCGACGGTCAGGGCATTCGCCGCTGGCTGTCGTCGGCCCGCCCCCAGACCGCCCCAGGGTGCGAAAAGATTGTGCAGAGCAACGCCCAGCTCAGCCGGGAGCAGCTGGCTAAGCTGCTGGTGGTGCCCGAGCGCGACCCTAAGGAAAATGTGCGGAAAATTGTCGCCGAACCCTATTGCAGTCTGCCTCAGCTACAGGTGCGATCGGGGGTGGTGTCGGAGCGGGAGGCCTACCCCATGGCCTGGGATCCCACCGTTCAGCTGGTAATTTTGTACGAAAATGACGAATACGCTGGCTATCGCTTTAGGTTTCAATAGCGTTTTGGCGGTGGTGCGGCGCTGTGGTCAGGCAGGGTTTGCAGCAATGGGAGAGGGCATGGCCTTCTATAGCCGAATCCCTATTCGTCTGCGGTGGCTGAGCCGCAATTTCAGCCTGGGCCTGCTGCTTATTGGTTTGACTAGCTGCGGCGGCACGACTCCGGCGGTGCCCAGGCAGATTGTGCTAAAGCAGTCTTGGGAAATTGAGTCGGGCGATCGCGTGGCCGGGCAGCTAGTGACCGGCAGCCTGGGCGATATCTCGGTGCGGCTGGAGGGCATCCGTCTGCGAGCACCGTTCTCCGGCCAGGTAGAGCTGGCGTCTAAGGGGTTTCACTGCATTTATTTTTCTACCCCTGAGGTGCCCGCCTACCTGTTTCGCTACTGCGGCGTGAGACAGCCCCGGCTGGGGCCGGTGCAGGCGGGGGAGGCGATCGGCCGCAGCGGCAACATTCACTTTGCCACCCTGCGCCGCCAGCCCGACGGCGCTTGGGCCATCGTTGAACCCTCTGACCGAGTGCTAGAGCGATCGCTCAACCAGCCCTCCTCGGGCTTTCGCTTCTAGCCCCAACCGCCTGAGATCACCTGCTTGACCTCCCCCAGTTGATCCTTAGTTTTTTGCCCCTACCC
>QBMN01000161.1 GCA_003241845.1 Shackletoniella antarctica
CGCCCCGCCCAGCACCACAGCGGCGGTAGATCTGACCGTTTTGCGCGACTTTGCCGACACCGTGGGCGGCGGCAGCCCCGATTTTTTGGCCGAAATTATGCTCAGCTATCTCGACAGCACCGACCAGCTGCTGGCCGACATGGCCACCGCCTACTGCCAGCAAGACTGGCTCACCCTAAAACGGGCAGCCCACACGCTCAAATCGAGCAGTGCCACCGTCAGCGCTACTGACCTGGCTAGCCTCTGCCAAGCTCTAGAGACGGCCTTAGGCATCGACATAGACGCCGACGTAAACACCGAGCTGAGTCAAGCGATCGGGGCGAAAGTTGAGGCAATTCAGCGGGTTTCTGCCCAGGTTAAGGCTGTTTTACAGTCTGCTTTGGGGTCTCAGGAGGTGACCGGCCATGTCTATTCAGCCTGAGTCAGCCGTTATTTTGGTGGCTGACGACGATGCCTTCATTCGCCATATGCTGACCCGCTACCTGGAGCACGAGGGCTACCAGGTGATAGAGGCTGCCAATGGCGAAGCGGCCCTAAAGCTGTACTTTGACCACCTGCCCGACCTGGTGCTGCTGGATGCGCTCATGCCTGGGGTCGACGGCTTCGAGGTGTGCCAGCGTCTGCAAACGATGACCCAGGGCAATCTGGCCCCAATTCTGATGATTACGGGCTTAGAAGATGAGAAATCGGTGGATCAAGCCTTTGCCATCGGCGTGGTCGACTACGTGACCAAACCGATTCACTGGGCCGTGCTGCGCCAGCGGGTAAGGCGGCTGATTCACCAGCATCGGCTCGAACGTCAGCTGCGAGAGGCCAACTACCAACTCCAGCAGCTAACGGTGATTGACAGCCTTACCCAGGTGGCCAACCGCCGCCGGTTTGACGAGTATTTGCTGCAAGAGTGGGATCGGGCCCTGCGAGGGCACCTGCCCCTGTCGCTGATCATTGGCGACCTCGATCACTTCAAGCCCTACAACGACCACTATGGTCACCAGGCGGGCGATCGCTGCCTGCAAGCGGTGGCCCAAGCCCTCGACCACTGCAGCAGCCGCGCCAGCGACCTGGTGGCCCGCTACGGCGGCGAAGAATTTGCGGTGATTTTGCCCAACACGGCGATGGCGGGGGCAATGCAGGTGGGCGATCGCCTGGTTAAGGCCATTCAGGCGCTGGCGCTGCCCCACGCCGCCTCACCCACTGCCCCCATTGTCACCCTCAGCTGCGGGGGGGCAACCGTAATGCCCAGGGCCGACCTCTTGCCCGCCAACCTGATACTTACCGCCGACCAGGCGCTTTACCAGGCCAAAGGCCGGGGGCGCAACCAGGTCAGGGGCACGGCCGTGGTGCTGCCGACCCCTGAGCCATGGTTTAGCGCTAAACCCTAGCCTTCGATCTCTTTTGCCGTGGGCTTAACCGCCTGACCGACAAAAAAGTTGTTGAGGGCCGTCGAGACCACCGACAGCACAATGGGGCCGACGATAAAAGCCCAAAAGCCGTGCACATGAAAGCCCGGTGTGACCAGCGATGCCAGCCAAAAGCAGATGCCGTTGAGCACCAGCGAAAACATGCCCAGGGTCAGAATGGTGATGGGCAGCGACAAAATAAACAGCACCGGCTTGATAATGCCGTTGACAATGCCAATTGCCACCGCTGCCACCATCGCCGCCGGAAAGTTGGCCAGCACCACCCCCGGAAAGACGGCTGCTACCAGCAGCAGCGACAGGGCCGTAGCCAAAATACTGAGCAGGTAAAGCAGCATAGTCAGGTCTCCTTAGGGCGGGGGGTTAGCAATAGCAGGCCACAAACCAGGGTCATTACCCCCGAGTCAAGATCCTAGAGTCATGATCCTAGAGTCATGATCCTAGAGTCACGACTCTCGGGGTCAGTCTAGATTTTGCCACGGTGAATTGGTTGGCAAAAGTCTACGGGGGCAGCCATTGGGCAAACTGAGGCATTTCTTAACACAGGTTTTCCCTACAGGTTTTCCCTGTAGGTTTTCTATATAGGTTTTCCCTGTAGGCCCTGGGACGAGGCGACAACTCTCGGGGCGGCGACTGTAGCTCTGCCTAAAAATGTTAATGTTTGGCACCCGTTGCTGCTATCTCCCCTAGGTCAGGTATGGTTTCCTTCCGCTCGCAGGCTCCAGCGCCCAAGGCGATGCCAAAAGCCATGGTAGTGTGCCCCCACTACCTGGCCGCCACCGCTGGACTAAACATTCTCAGCCAGGGGGGCAACGCGGTGGATGCGGCCATTGCCACCCAGGCGGCTCTCGGGGTGGTCTACCCCCACATGACCGGGCTGGGGGGAGATGGCTTTTGGCTGGGCTATGACAATCGCTCGGGCCAGCTCTATGGCCTGAATGGCTCGGGCCGGGCGGGGGCGGGGTGCGATCGCACCCTGTTCACCCACCTCAACGCCATTCCCCAGCGCGGCCCCCAGGCGGTGATCACTGTGCCGGGGGGCGTCGCCGCCTGGGGGGAAGCCCACCAGCGCTTTGGCAAACTGCCCTGGGCCGATCTGCTGCAGCCGGCGATCGCCCTGGCCGAGCAGGGCTACCCGGTCTCGGCCTCCCAGTCTCGCTGGACTCGGGTGAATGCCGACCACCTGCGGGCCTACGGTGAGCGCAATCCCTTTTTGCCCGGTGGCGAGGTGCCCCAAGCGGGTGACTGGATAACGAACCGGCCCCTGGCTACAACCCTGGGGCGGCTGGCCACCGCTGGCCCCCAAGACCTCTACCAGGGCGATATGGCGGCCAAACTGGTGACGTACCTCAGCAGCCTGGGGGGCCTGCTGACTAAGGACGACTTTGCCCGCCACACCACCACCTGGGTAGACCCGATCAGCACCACCTACCGGGGCCACCGGGTGTGCCAACTGCCGCCCAACACCCAGGGCTTTACGGTGCTGCAAATGCTCAATGTGCTAGAAGGGTTCAACCTGCACACCGTTGGCCACGGCACCGCCGACTACTATCACCTGCTGGTGGAGGCCACCAAGCTTGCCTTTGCCGACCGCGATCGCTGGCTGGGTGACCCCGACTTTGTTGACATTCCCCTGGCGGAGCTGATTGGTAAACCCTACGGCGATCGCCGCCGGGCGCGGCTGAGCATGGCCGTGGCCCAGGGCTACCCGGCCATGGCCCAAGGCGGCGACACCGCCTACACCGCCGTGGTCGATGGCGAGGGCAATGCGGTGTCGCTGATCCAAAGCCTCTACTTTGACTTTGGCTCCGCGGTGGTGCCCCCCGATCTGGGGTTTCCCCTCCAGAACCGAGGCGCTCTGTTTTCGCTAGATCCCGATCATGCCAACGCCCTAGAACCCGGCAAGCGCCCCTTCCACACGCTGATGCCCGGTCTGGTGCTAAATAGCGAAAACCGCCCCTATCTGGTGCTGGGCACCATGGGCGGCGAGGGCCAGCCCCAAACCCAAATGGCGCTGCTGACCCGCATGCTCGACTTTGGCTTTGACCCCCAGACGGCGATCGACCTGCCCCGCTGGGTCTGGGGCCGCACCTGGGGCGAGGCAACGACCCAGCTGGCGATGGAGAGCCGCATAGCCGCTGAGGTGCGGCAGGAGTTAGCGAGGCGCGGGCACCAGATCTCTGTAGCGCCCGCCTGGGCTGAGAAGATGGGCCATGCCCACGCGATCTGGGTGGAGCCAGAGGGACTGCGGGGCGGCTGCGATCGCCGCAGTGACGGGGCGATCGCCTGCCTCTAGATCTACCCGCGATTTAACTGGGCGCATGCAATGCGCTCCTGCGGTTTGCGTGATTCAATTGGGCGCATGCCATGCGCCCCTACGGTTTGGCCTGTGGGGACGCGGGGTTAGGCGATGAGGATTTGGTATTAAACCGGATTTGCCCTTAGCCTCGGCTATGGGTAAGGGACTGGCTCAACTCAGCAGACTGCTGGCGAAATTCTTCCAGCTTGGCCAGGGGCTTGCCGCTGACGATCAGCGTTTGGGCCTCGGCCAAACCGGCGGCAAGGGACTCGGCAACGCCCCCCTGCCACAGATAAAACCCGGCGTTCCACAGGGCGGTTTTGGCCAATTCTGAGGGGCTGCCGGACAGGATATCTAGCAGGCGATCGCCCAGGGTGGCCTCGTCACCCAGCTCGACATCGTCGCCCTCAAGGCCGTAGTCGCGGGGGTGCAGCAGCAGTCGGTCAGTGTGGCCGGGGTGGTTGACGCCGACGATCGCCGTTCTGCCCCGCGCCAGATCACAGCTGCCCTCTAGCCCCTTAACGGTGATCCAGTCGGGTTGGCCCCGCAGGGCAAAGGTGCCCTTGGCAAACTCCTCGGTGGGCGGGTGCACAAAGCCCATCACCAGGGTGTGGGGGCCAGCGTAGGGTGACCACAGCAGCTCGACGGTGGCGAAGGGGGGGCGTTTGCCGATCTGCTCGCGGTAGGGCACCAGCCCGTGGGCCAGGGGAAAGTGCTGGGGCAGGTAGACAAAGCCGATGCCGGTGCGGTTGAGCAGGGTGTGGGCTTGCTCTAGGCTGTGGGGGCGCAGGTCAACGCCCAGCTGCTGCCACAGTTCAACGAGGGGAATGCCTTCTTTGGTGGGCATGCGATCGCCCCCGTGCAGCACCACCGGCACCCCCGCCGCCGCCAGCACCAGGGCGGTGATAGGGGTGACTGGGGCGGTGCGCGATCGCCCGTCGTAGGGGCAGCTCAGCACCAGGGCAGGGAGGCTGTTTTTAGAGATCATGGCGGGCATTGTTGGCCCCAGGGCGGCGTAGGCATCGAGAATGCCCGCCAGCTCATCGGCGGTGGGGCGCTTGATCCGGTGGGCAATCATAAACGCGCCAATCTGGGCCGGGGTGGCAGTTTGGGTCAGCATCATGCGGGTGGCGGCGGCGGCCTCGGCGCGGGTCAGGGGCCTAGAGGTGTGGCTACCGCTGCCGACTTGCTTGAGTAAATCTCTAAATTCGTTACTCATAGAGGCTGCTGACCCTGGGGCAAGGGTGTGAACGTAGGGTTACCTAACTGTAAGACACCGCAGCGGCCTTAGGGCGGGGGCGGCGGGGGGTAGCGAGGCTCTGCACCAGGGCGTGGAACCGCTGGATGGGCGGAATTACCAGGCGATCGCGGGTGGTCACCAGTACCACCGTCCGGCTTAGCACCGGAGCCTCGGTGGGGCGCACCGCCAGGGTGGGGTCGTCATGGCAGTTGGCCAGGGCCGACTGGGGCAGCAGCGCCAAGAAATTTCCCTGGCGAACTACGCCGCGAAAGGCATCGAGGGTGTTGAGCTCCATCGCCGGGTTAAACACCGCGCCCCGGTCTTGAAACTGCTGCTGCACCAGCCGCTGCATGCCGTAGCCGTCTTTGAAAATAATCTGCGGAAACCGGGCCAGCATCTCCCAGGAAATGGTGGGCTGATGGGCCAGGTCGTGGTTGGCCGCCATCAGCACCTCAATGGATTCTTCAAACAGCGGCGTCACCACCATTTCGGGCGGGGTGGTGAGGCGGGGGTTATCCATTACGATGGCCAGATCGACCAGGCCGTCGCGCAGCACCTTGATGGAGCGATCGCTGCCCAGGGCCGTCACCCGCAGCTGCACCTGGGGGTACTCAGCACAAAACTGCTGGAGCACCGGTGGCAGCACCGTGGCGCACACCGACTGAATCGCCGCCACGCACAGCTCGGGCTGCTTGCCCGCCATCAGGTCGGCAATATCCTTAGACACCTGCACCCAGTCTTGGGAAATCCGCCGGGCCTTGGGCATCAGCCGTTCGCCCGCCACGGTGAGCTTGGCCTGGGCACCCCGGTGAAACAGCGGCGCATCTAGCTCGGCCTCTAGGGCCTGCACCTGGCGACTGACCGTAGATTGCGTCACCTGGCACTGCTGGGCCGCTGCCTGAAAGCTGCCGGTTTCGGCCACCGATAAAAATGCCTGGAGCTGCTCTATGCGCATGCCTTGTCTGTACCTGTGCCACTGCTAAGCCAAAGCTACCCGGCAAGTTATAGCGGTGGCCATTGCGCTTAGGACATCGGCCCCTGCCAGCTGCAAAAACTGGGACAGCGCAATGGCGTATAGCCATCGTTCAGGGTTATCCGCAATGTCCTAACCGTTCTGGCGATGGCTATATTGCCGAGAAGACTTTCCTTTGATTAACAGATCGCCGGTCAGCACTTGGTATCAAAAGTAGCGGTATCCGCTTCAGGCCCCGATTCAGAACCCAATTTAGGATCTATTCAAGCGCGGGTAGGCTGTGGCTGTAGCTGCCGCAGCGCCGCCTCGGCGTGAATTTGTACCCCCAGGTCTGGATCGTGGAGCAGGGCCTGCAATTCTAGGGCCACATCTGGGCTACCCAGCTGCCCAAGGGCCAAGACCAGGTGACGACGCAGGGTGCTGTGGGCGGCGATCGCGGGTAGGGTACGGAGCCACGACCCCAGGGCCGGAGCAGCCTGAACCCTCAGGGCTGGATCTAGGGCCGCTAAGCCCTGGAGCAGCGAGAGCCGGGGCTGCTCGCCCAGGGCATCCCAGGCGTGAATCAGCCCGTCTAGGGCCAGGGCGGTATTTTGCCAGGTGAGGGCTTGCACAGCGGCGATTTGCAGCGCTTCTGGGGTGTTGAGATTTGGTAGCGCCCTCATGGGATCTGGCAGCAGGCTCAATAGAGAGGCCGTGGCGGCGGCCAGGGGCAGTCGGCCCAGGGCGTAGGCGGCCTGCTGGGCCACCGCCAAATTTAGATCGTCGAGCAGGGGGGCCAGCCAGCCAGCCAGGGCGGCGGGGTCAAGGGTTGAGCGCAGGCTCAGCAACCCCCGAATGGCCGCCGATCGCACCGCCGCCGAGGGGTCGTTTAGCCCCCGCTGCATGACGGGCAGGGTGACAGGGTCGGCAAAGGTGCCCAGGGCGTCGAGGGCGGTGGCCCGCACGGGCGATCGGCCGTCTTCTAAAACCTCTAACAGCAGCGGCACCGTGGCGGGGTGGTGAATGCGGGCCAGGGCCTGCACGGCTACGGGCCGGAGGGCGGGCTGGGCGAGCTGCTGGCCGAGGGCGGCGATCGCCGCTGGGCCAATCTGAGTCAGGGCCGCCGCCACCGCCTGGCGCAGGTCTTCATCGGTAGTGGTGGCAAAGGTTTTGACCAGGGCGGCAATTACCTCGGGGCGGTCAAAGTCACCCAGGGCGCGGGCGGCAAACCAGCGGGCCTCCCAATCTTGGTCGTCGGCTTGCAGCATGGCCAGCAGGTCGCCCAGGGCGGCCTCGCCCAGGTCGGCAATCTGACGCGACTGCTCCCAGCGATCGTGAAAATCTCCGGCACCGAAACCCGTCACCGCCGCGCTGTCATCGGCGGCGGGGCCAGCCCCCAGAGCTGTAGTCGCCCTAGCTGAATTGGCCCTGGTTAAATTAGCCAAAGGCAAAGGCTGATCAAAGGATGACAAGGAGATCCTCCTGGCGGTTTAATCCCGAGGCCGATTACCCAGCCGGGAGTAGCCCCTCCACCATAGGGCCTGAAACCAATTTTCCCAACGGCTGGCTATGCGGTTCGCGCGGGTGGCCATTGCGGAGGCTGCATGGTGTTTGCAAAAACGTATGAGTCTATACAAAAGCCCCCAGGCAGCAGCACTAGGCTAGCCTCACTTGCTTGCAGGGGCAACTTTCAGGGACAACCACAGATCGAAGAACCATAGATCGAAGAACGGCATCTCAAAGAAACCCCTGGCAGAAAGCTTCAAAAGCCTTGCCCCAACCCTGGGAATAGGTCGGTAAACGTCTCGCTACAAACGTCTCGCTACAACGGTGTGCCTGTGACCACTTCTATAGACACGGCCAACACAACGGCCAAAGCCAAACTCAATAAATTTGAGCAGTTTAAGGCCGACAAAGACGGGCTGCTGGTCAAGCACGAGCTAGAACAGTTTGCCCAACTGGGCTGGGAAGCCGTGGACGACACCGACCTCACCCACCGGCTCAAGTGGCTGGGCATTTTCTTTCGTCCCGTGACGCCCGGCAAATTTATGCTGCGTCTGCGCCTGCCCAACGGGTTGCTCAGCGGCTACAAGGCGCGTACCCTGGCGGAGATTATTCAGCGCTACGGCGAAGACGGCAGCGCCGATATCACCACCCGGCAAAACCTTCAGCTGCGGGGCATTTTGCTCGAAGACATTCCCGATATTTTTCGCCGCATGGAGGCCGCTGGCCTGACCTCCATCCAGTCGGGCATGGATAACGTGCGCAACATCACCGGGTCGCCAGTCTCAGGGCTAGATGCCGACGAGCTGATCGACACCCAGGGCCTGGTAATGAAGGTGCAGGATATGATCACCGCCAATGGCGAGGGCAACCCGGCCTTTAGCAATCTGCCCCGCAAGTTCAACATTGCGATCGAGGGCGGACGCGACAACTCCATTCACGCCGAGATCAACGACATCGCCTTTGTGCCCGCCTACCGGGAGGGGGCGCTGGGCTTCAACGTGGTGGTGGGCGGCTTTTTCTCGGCCCGGCGCTGCGAGGCGGCGATCGCGCTCAACGCCTGGGTGCCGCCCGACGACAGCGTGGTGGAGCTGTGCCGCGCCATTCTAGAGGTGTACCGCGACCACGGCCCCCGAGTAAACCGCCAAAAAGCCCGGCTGATGTGGCTGATTGACGAGTGGGGCATGGAGCGGTTTCGCGCTGCCGTAGAGACCGCCTTCGGGCAGCCGCTGCCCACCGCCGCCCCCACCGATGAAATGGACTGGGACAAGCGCGACCACATTGGCGTCTACCCCCAAAAGCAGGTGGGTCTCAACTACGTGGGGCTGCACATTCCGGTGGGGCGGTTGCAGGCCAGCGACCTGTTTGACCTGGCCCGCCTGGCGGAGGTCTACGGCAGCGGCGAGCTGCGCCTGACGGTGGAGCAAAACGTGATCATTCCCAACGTGCCCGACTCGCGGCTGGCGGTGCTGCTAGAGGAGCCGCTGCTGGAAAAATTTTCCATTGCCCCCTCGGCGCTGACGCGATCGCTGATCTCTTGCACCGGGTCGCAGTTCTGCAACTTTGCCCTAGTCGAAACCAAGCAGCGCGCCCTGGCCCTGGCCCTGGCCCTCGATGCCGAGCTTTCGCTGAGTCAGGCGGTGCGGATTCACTGGACGGGCTGCCCCAACTCCTGCGGTCAGCCCCAGGTAGCCGACATTGGCCTGATGGGCACCAAGGTACGCAAGGACGGCAAAACTGTCGAAGGGGTGGATATTTTCATGGGCGGCAAAGTCGGCAAAGAGGCCCATCTGGGCGAGAAGGTGCAGCAGGGGATTCCCTGTGATGAGCTGCACGGGGTGCTGCGATCGCTGCTGATCGAAAATTTCGGTGCCCAGCCCAAAAGCACCGCTGAAACCCACGACGGTGTGGTAGAGACGGGCGTGATGGTCACGGCAGACTAAAAAAATGTCCTGCGGGCCAACGGCCCCAGGACACACAGTTTGCATTTGAGGCAAATTTAGCACAGGTGATGGCCCGGTGACGAGAGCGCACATCAGGTTTTCACCATAAGATTCCCATACTTCCTCTATGACCGATCCTGCCAAAACCTTGTGTCCTTACTGCGGCGTGGGTTGCGGCCTGGAAGTCTTGCCGCCGGCCCAGCCCAACAAACCCACCAACCGCGACGCTGCGGGGGTGCCCCTGTGGCAGACCCGGGGCGATCGCGCCCACCCTTCCAGCAAGGGCATGGTCTGTGTCAAGGGGGCCACCGTGGCCGAATCCCTCGACCGCGATCGGCTCAAGTACCCGATGCTGCGGGCTTCTTTCGACGAGCCCTTTCAGCGGGTGTCGTGGGAGGTGGCGCTGGAGGCGATCGTCAGCCGCATTCAGACGGTGCGAGACACCATGGGGGCCGACGGCATCTGCGTCTACGGCTCGGGCCAGTTTCAAACCGAAGACTACTACGTGGCCCAAAAGCTGGTGAAGGGCTGCCTAGGCACCAACAACTTCGACGCCAACTCGCGGCTGTGCATGTCGTCGGCGGTGGCGGGCTACATCCAGAGCTTTGGCACCGACGGCCCCCCCTGCTGCTACGACGACCTAGAGGCCACCGACTGCGCCTTTTTGATCGGCACCAACACCGCCGAGTGCCACCCGATTGTGTTTAACCGGCTGCGCAAGCACCACAAGCGCAATAACCACGTCAAGCTGATCGTGGTTGACCCCCGCCGCACCGACACCGCCAAGGCCGCCGATCTGCACCTGGCGATTCGCCCCGGCAGCGACATTACCCTGCTCAACGGCATTGGCCACCTGCTGCTGCGCTGGGGTGCCCTCGACCCCGAGTTTATCGACGGCTGCACCCAGGGCTTTGCCGCCTACACCGAGGTGCTGCGCCACTACGAACCCGAACTGGTGGCCGATCGCTGCGGCATTGCCGTCGCCGACCTCGAAACCGCCGCCCGCACCTGGGCCAAGGCAAAAGCCGTGCTGTCGCTGTGGTCCATGGGCCTCAACCAGTCGTCGGAGGGCACGGCAAAGGTGCGGGCCTTGATCAACCTGCACCTGATGACCGGCAACATCGGTCGACCCGGCGCGGGGCCGTTTTCGTTGACCGGGCAGCCCAACGCCATGGGCGGCCGCGAGGCGGGGGGCCTCTCCCACATTTTGCCGGGCTACCGCCTAGTGAAAAATGCCGACCACCGCTGCCAGGTGGAAGAATTTTGGGGTCTACCCGTCGGGCAAATTTCCACCACCCCCGGCCTCGCCGTGGGTGAAATGATGCTGGCCCTAGAGCACCAGCGGGTGGGCCTGCTGTGGATTGCCGCCACCAACCCGGCGGTCAGCCTGCCCGACCTCAACCGCACCAAGGCGGCCCTGGGCCAGTCGCCCTTCACCGTCTACCAAGACGCCTACTACCCCACCGAAACCGCTGCCTTTGCCCACCTGCTGCTGCCCGCCGCCCAGTGGGGCGAAAAAACCGGCACCATGACCAACTCCGAGCGGGTCGTCACCCTCTGCGCCGCCTTTCGCCCGCCCCCCGGCGAAGCCCGCCCCGACTGGGAAATTTTTGCCGAGGTGGGCCGTCGCCTGGGCTTTGCCGACCAGTTTACCTTCGCCACCAGCGCCGAGGTCTACGGCGAGTTTGCGGCCATTACTCGAGGCCGGCCCTGCGACATCACCGGCCTCAGCCACGATCGCCTGGGGGAGCTTGGCCCGATTCAGTGGCCCTGCCCCGACCCCGAAACCACCGCCAC
>QBMN01000162.1 GCA_003241845.1 Shackletoniella antarctica
GGCTGGCGGGATTCCGAACGAAGGCAATGACCGTAAGGCATGGAAAGCTGGGCAGCGATTCGACTTCGAGAATCCCGGTACGAGCGCAGGATAACAAGGCGCTGCACCTGGTCACTATTCCGCTGCGCTCCATAGCGGCGGGTGAGCTCAATCGTTATGAGAAAATGCGGCGTTAACCATCGTTTCGGCCACTCAGACTAAGCAAGCTTAGTCCCCAGGAAGCCGAAGCCCTTGTGGGACAAGGCTTTAGAGTTTTATAGTTCAGATGAACTATGCATTGGTGGTCGTAGGTGGCCGAAACAACGACAGAGGCCATGTTTTGGGGATTTGATTTTTCTCTCAGAAAGGGTGACATGCTCCCCAAAGGTTATGGCTATGTGGATAATCGCACGCCTGAACTAGGCATTGCGGTTTTTCCTGAATATCGTGGTCAAGGTATAGGCACACATTTATTTGCGTCTATTTGTGGACAATCATCTATCTCATTAAGCGTCTCGGCAAATAATCCAGCAGTAAAGCTTTATGATCGCTTCGGGTTTGAGGTCATAAGCAGAATCGATGAGTCGCTCTTAATGAAACGGAAACGAGACTACAGACAGCCGATATAAGGCTAAAAATCGGTCTAAACAAACAGTGATACAATAACTTTATGCGGTTTGAATGGAATGAAAGCAAAGCAGCGCGCAATGTATTAAAACATAGAGTTTCATTTGAGGAAGCAAAAACTGTTTTTGATGCTCCTCTCTATGTTGACTTCTATAATCCAGACCACTCTGAAGATCTGGCAGGGGCTGGGGCAAAAAGACTAGACGGTAAAAATACTTTAATCTCTTTCTCAGCCAACGTTAATAGTATCTCAGGCTACATTTATTAAGTTCTCAGCTTGGCTCTGCACTATAGAAACCGTAGACACAAGCAAGCAAAGCCTAAACCCTTTGCTTAAGGAGAACCCGATGAAACGCTACTTGCTATCTGGCTTAACGATTGTGCTGTCCACGCTGGCCATGGTTTCAGCGGCTAATGCACAGACCCACCTCAAAGACCTCGCCGCCGACATCAATGGCGATGGCGTCGTCACCCTCATTGAACTCATTAGCTACAACCGTGACCAGCGGGGAAACTAGTGATCGCCAGTAGTTTCTCCATCTAAATCAAAACATCAAAAGTCCAGGTCGTAAGACCTGGACTTTATTTGCTGGTGCCATTGCGATGAAATACTGCTGTGGCTGGGTACAAGTAGATTTCACGACTGCACCGCCTCGGTGTTTTTCTCCCCGGTGCGAATGTGGATGATTTCGTCAACGGGGCTGACGAAGATTTTGCCGTCGACAATTTCGCTAGTTGATCACCGTAGCGATTGTCTTGAAAGTCAAGCAAAATTGGCGACTTTATTGACCTTGACCTTGCCCAACAAGCGTTCAATAAAAGGCTCGAATCACCGGGTTATGGCGCATGGCGACGATAGCGGACTGTAAAGCCGAGCCGGGGCAGCAGTCTACAGCCCGCCGAAATTCTAAGCCTGCCCGTCGCCGACGATCGCCCGCATGCCCTCCAGCGTCGCTGGAATGCTCTTGGGGTCCATAAACATGACTTTGCTGCTGTTGCTGCTGCCAATTTTTAGCCCCATCTCCAGGTAGTGCTGGGCGATGATAAATTGCAGCGCCTCCCGCATGCCGGGGTCACTGGTCAGGGTTTTGGCGATCACCTGCATAGCCTCGGCGGTACCCTGGGCCTGAAGAATCTGCTCCTGCCGCAGGGCTTGGGCACGGAGCACAATGGATTTCTGCTCGGCTTCGGCATCTAAAAGCGCTGCTTTTTGGCGGGCTTCGGCATCCAACACTGACGACTCGGCCCGGCCTTTAGCTGAGTTTACCGCCGACTCGCGCTCCCCTTCGGAGGTCAGCACCGCCGCCCGCTTTTTACGCTCGGCGGCCATTTGCAGCTCCATCGAGTCTTGCACCGCCCTAGAGGGCACAATGTCGCGCAGCTCAACCCGGGTCACCTTCACCCCCCAGGGGTCGGTGGAAATATCTAGCTCGCGCAGCAGCAGTTCGTTAATTTCAGTGCGAGCGGTAAAGGTTTGATCTAGCTCAAGCAGGCCCATCTCAGAGCGAATTTGGGTGAGCACCAGGTTGACCATAGCCGACTGGAGATTTTCGACCTTGTAGTAGGCTTTTTCCATATCGACAATGCGCCAGTAGACCACGGCATCTACGCTGATAGAAACGTTGTCGCGGGTAATGCACTGCTGGGGCGGAATATCCAGCACCCGTTCTCGAATGGTTTGCTTATACACCACCTTGTCAAGAAAGGGGACGAGGAAATTGAGGCCGGGGGTGAGTTTTTTGCCGCTGTATTTGCCTAGGGTTTCGACTAGAGCCTCATCACTTTGATTGATAATTTTGACCGAGCTGGCGGCGACCGAGCCGCCGAAGAGCAGCACAATTAGAAACGTGAAAAAGCCCATAGATTCTATTCCTCAAAGGATTTGTGATGTTGGTTTAGGTCGACAGTTGTATCTGTGCAGGTATATCCATACAGGGTGCCCTTCCTAGGCGCTGAGGGCGCTTTCGGGCATCACGTACAGGGTGGTGCCCTTGCGGCGCACCACGACCACCGGCTGATCGGCGGCGACGGTGATGGCTTCGTCTTCGCAGCGGGCTTGCCAGGAGTTGCCCTCGTAGATCACGCGACCCATTTGCCCCGGCGGAATAGCGGTGATCGTGCGGGCCTCGGTAGCCTCTTGCAGACTGTAGGGGGTGCGCTTGGGCACAAACCGCCGCAGCAAAAAAATAAAGACCAGCGACAGCGCCACCCACACCACAATCTGGAAGTTGAAAGAGGGTACCACCAGGGCAACTATAGCCACCACAAAGGCGCTCAGTCCTAGGGTTGACTCCACAAAACCCGTGGGCAAAAACAGCTCCATGAAGCAGAAAACAGCCCCAAGAATGGCCCAAAACAAGGGATAGTTCATAGCCACCTAGGAGAGAAGCGGAGGCGCTGGCATGAGCCTAGGCCCGGTCGGTTGAATCCGATCATAAGATTGCCCATCAGAAAGTTTCGCTATCCTCGTAGGATTAATCTATCTTTTAGTGGCAACCCTTGTGGGGTCTGATTACGTTGTTTTAAGAGATTCTGCGGCTGTTGACCTGTGCCGATAACCCCTATGAACCGTGTTGAGCGCCGACCATCTCGCTACAAACCCTACCTCTGGGCCGTGGGGACAGATCTTGAGACCCTGCCGATCGATGAACTGGTGGGCCAGCGCTATCGCGTGGTGGCGCCTTACATTTGGTTAGATACTCAACCTGACCAGCGCCCTAGTGCCCCAGACACATTTTCGGCTGAGGCAATGCCTTACCTAAAGGCCCATGCTCACCGCCTCCATGTGCCAGGGCTGTACAGCGTGCTGGAACGCACCGGAGCGGCACCCATTCTGCTGCTGGAGAATGCTCCGATTCATCCCCAAGCGGGGGAACTGCTGCCAGATCTGGCGGCCGGACTGTTTAGCGCATCACCCCTGCGCCAGGCCAACTGGCTCTGGCAGCTGTGGGAACTGTGGGAGATGCTAATGGAGCTGGGGCTGGCCCGGAGCCTGTTGATTCCCAACAATCTGCGGGTAGACGGCTGGCGGCTGCGGCTGCTGGAACTGGTGCCCGAGGATGAGCCGCCGACCCTGGCAGATTTGGCGGAGCTGTGGCGATCGCTGCTGTCCCCCCTGCACCAGTCGGTGTCTGAGCCGCTGCGGTTGTTGGTCAATAAGCTCGACGCCAGCGACATTGACCCCGGCACCCTGGCCCTCGAACTCAACCAAATTCTGCTCAGCCAGGCGGCTACGGTTTCTACCCGCCTAGCTCTGTCTGGGGCCACCGCCCAGGGGCCAACCCAGCCCCGCAACGAAGATGCCTGCTGGCCCCTGGGCACCCAGCCCGACGGGGGCTTGCAGGTGGCGATGGTGTGCGACGGGGTAGGCGGTCACGACGGCGGCGAGGTGGCCAGCCAGCTGGCGGTGCAGTCGCTGCAAATTCAGCTCCAGGCGCTGCTGGCCGAGACCCAAAACGAGCTGCGGGGGCTGCCGCCCCAGGTGATCATGCAGCAGATCGAGGCGGTGATTCGCATCGTCAACGAGCTGATCAACTTTCAAAACGACAACCACGGCTGGGTGGGTCGCCAGCGCATGGGCACCACCCTGGTGATGGCGGTGGTGCTGCCCCAGCGGGTGCAGACCGACGAGGGCTGGGAGCGGGTCAACGAGGTCTACCTGGCCCATGTGGGCGACAGCCGCGCCTACTGGATTACCCCCGACTACTGCCACGCCCTCACGGTCGACGACGACATCGCCGGGCGCGAGGTGATGGCCGGTCGCCAAACCTGGCCGGTGGCCCTAGAGCGCAGCGATGCCGGGGCACTGACCCAGTCGATTGGCACCCGCAGCGGCGACCACCTGACGCCCCACATTCAGCGATTTATTTTTGACGAGACCGGCATTTTGCTGCTGTGCTCTGACGGCCTCAGCGACAACTACCGGATTGAAGATGCCTGGGCCAACTACATTGGCCTAATTATCAAAGACATTGTCACCCTCGACTCGGCGGTGGCCTCGTGGGTGGAGCTGGCCAACCAGAAAAACGGCCACGACAATACCGCCGTGGTGCTGATGCAGCACAAACTGCTTGCCCAGCCCCAGGCCGCAGGGGCAACCCCCGTTGGCGTCGGTGCTCAGCAGGAGACGGCGACCCCCGCCGGAGCCAAACTCTACGGCGAAAGCCTGCCGCAGGACGAGGATGTCTCTACCCCGGCGATGGCCAAGCCGCCGCGCGGTGTGCCCCGGTGGGTGCTGGCGGTCTCGGGGTCGGCCCTGCTGGTGGGGCTGCTGGGCTGGTGGTGGCTGGCCAGTCGAGCGCCAGAGATGCCAGATGTGCCGGAGGTGACGCCGGAGATGCCGGCTCCTTAAGGTGAGTGAGATATTGGGTTGGGGCGCACCGCAGTGCGCCCGTACGGGGAGTAGGTGGATATTGGGTTGGGGCGCACCGCAGTGCGCCCGTACGGGGAGTAGGGGGGTGAATACTGGCGGGCGGAATGATGGGGATTTGGACGGATACGTTTACGAACTCTTGGGCTGGGGGGGTGCAGTCGGTGCTGCTGGGGCCGGTGCAGGGCTGGCTGGCGGAGCACCCTGTGATGGGCTGGCTGGTGGGGCATCCGCTGTGGGCGATCGCCCTGGCGGTGGTGGGGCTGCTGCTGTTTGCGGGGCTGTGGAGCGCGATCGCCCGTTTGACCGAAGGCTTTTGGCTCTCTTTGGTGCGGCTGCCCTTTCGGCTCAGCACCTGGATTTTTGCGGCGGTGTCTGGGCTGCTGGTGCGGCGCTGGGCAAAGCCCTCTGGGCCTGGGGATGAGGGCGATCGCCTAGGTGAAATCATGGTTCGGCTCCAGGTGCTGCAAAGCGAGCAGGAAACGCTGCTCAACGAAATGCGCACCCTGCTCAAACACGATTAGTCCTGACATTTTTGCCCCGATGTTTTTGCCCTAATGTTTTTGTTCCTGTCGAAGCTGTTGCCGCTGCTGATCTATCCCCTGGGGTTGGCCTGTGTGCTGCTGGTGCTGGCATTGGTTTTGATCAGGCGGCGGCCTCGGTGGGCGGCAGGGGCGATCGCCCTGGCCCTCATGCTGCTGCTGGTGAGCAGCAATAACTGGGTGGCCACGGGGGTGATGCGATCGCTGGAGTGGCGCTACCCAGACAGCCTAGATCTGCCCGAGGCGGAGGCGATTGTGGTGCTGGGGGGGGCGATTCGGCCCCAGCTGCCGCCGCGCCCGTGGATTGAGGTGGCTGAGGAGGGCGATCGGGTGCTGCACGGGGCGCGGCTGTATCTGGCGGGCAAAGCACCGCTGCTGGTGTTTAGCGGCGGGCGCATTACCTGGGGCCAGGGCCAGACTCGCTCTGAGGCGGCAGACATGGCGGCGCTGGCCGAGGCGCTGGGGGTGCCAGCCAGCGCCATTTTGCTGGAGCCAGATTCGCTCAACACCTTTGAGAATGCGGCCTATACCAAGGCCCTGCTGGCAGAGCGGGGGATTGAGCAAATTTTGCTGGTGACCTCGGCCCTGCACATGCCGCGATCGCTGGCGATTTTTACCAAGCAGGGCTTTGAGGCGACCCCAGCCCCCACCGACTTTCACGTGGTGCGCGACCCCCTCAACGTAGACAGCAATACCTGGCAGGGCCGTACTCTCAGCCTGGTGCCCCAAACCGAAAACCTGCACTACCTCACCCGCGCTCTCAAGGAGTACGTCGGCATCGTGATTTACTGGCTTAGGGGCTGGCTTTAGGGGATAGATTTCTGCTGCGAGATGGGTGTCTATTCGCCCACGGGCTGGTATGGTTTGGCTGTTTGCTGCGTTGACGTCCTAAATACTAATACCAAATCCTGCTTGTCTACCCCTGATTCAACCGGGCGCATGCGATGCGCCCCTACAGTTTGGCGTTTTGGGAATCAGGGTTATGGGATTCGGATTTGGTATAAATCCCGTTTGGTTGCCCCCGGTTCCTCTGGGCGAAGGCGCTAAAGCCTACAGCTAGGCTGCGCCAACGCCCCTACGGTTTATCCTTTTGGGAATCGAGGTGATGTGATTTAGATTTGGTACAAGTCCAGATCGGAGCTGTAGTTTTCCCACGGACAGAACTTCGCTTCTAGACTTGGATGAAGTTTATATTTACTCTTTATCTATGTCTTATTTAGCTCCCCCTTTGCTTCACCAGCACACCTACTCCCTTGACCACGCCGCCTGGGTTGATCTGCTGGCCACCACCGGCAATCTGCTGATCATCCAAGACCTGGATGGGGTGTGCATGGAGCTGGTCAAAGACCCGCTAGATCGGGCGATTGAGCTAAATTATGTCAAAGCCACCCAGGCCTTTGAGGGGCATTTCTACGTGCTCACCAATGGCGAGCACACCGGCAAGCGGGGCGTGAACGGCATTATCGAACGCGCCCTGGGGGGAGCCGACCTGGCCCAGGCGGGGCGCTACTACCTGCCGGGGCTGGCGGCGGGGGGGGTGCAGTGGCAAACCCGCGCCGGCGAGGTGAGCCATCCGGGGGTGAGTGAGGCGGAGCTGGCGTTTTTGGCGGCGGTGCCTGAGAAAATGGGCGCTCACCTGCGGCAATTCTTGCAGCGGCGGCTGAGGGATAGTGATGGCTTCAACCTGGAGCAGGCCATTCAGGCCACGGTTTTAGACAATATCGCTTCGCCGACGGCCAACCTCAACACCCTTCACAATCTGCTCCACCACCAGCGAGAGGTGTATACCGATCTCCAGTACGCGATGCAGACGCTGGTGGAAGATCTGCTGCGCGATGCCGCCCGCCAAGGGCTAGGGGAATCGTTTTTTGTCCACTACGCCCCCAACCACGGGCGCGGCCCCGACGGCAAAGAGATTATCTGGTTTGGCCAGGGCGACGAGTCGGGTACCACCGACTTTCAGTTCATGCTGCGGGGGGCAATCAAAGAGGCGGGGGTGCTGGCCCTCTTAAACCGCTACTACGCTGCCAGAACGGGAGAATTTCCCCTGGGTCAAGACTTTAGCGTGCGCCAAGCGCCCCACAGCCACGCAGAGCTGCTGGGGCTGGTGGGGCAGAATTTTGACCCGGCGCTGATGCCCACCCTGGTGGGCGTAGGCGACACGGTGACTAGCGTGGTAGTGACCGAAGACGGTGAACCAGTGGCCAAGCGGGGGGGCAGCGATCGCAACTTTTTGCACCTGATCCAGGCCATTGGCCAGCAGTTTGACCGGGGCAATGTGGTCACCTACATCGACAGCAGCGGTGGCGAGCTCAAAAACCGCCAGGCCCTCAAGCTCGAAGACCACAACGGCAAAACTATCGTTACCCAAGGCCCCGGCGACGCCCGCGACCGTGACGATCCCTTGACCCTAAACCTGGTGTTTCCGGGTGGCTATCGCCAGTACTGCGAGGCCTTTCAAACCGCTGCGGCACGCCGCAGCCCGAGTTAGCCACCCGAGTTGACCGGCGTAGCGCCGTGAGCATTCTCCCTGGCCCGGCCCCACTACACTGAGATCGCACCCAGCCCATCGTGATCGACACCCTCGACTACTACAATTCCGGTGACTACTACAACTCGGGGGGCGATCGCGTCATTGCCTACCTCGACCAGCCGATTCAGCTTGGCCCCCTAGCCTCCACAGAAGTCTTGGTAGATCGCACCAATGTCACCGGCGGCGGCGGGGCTAACTGCATTGTGCATGGCAATCTGCCGCCCCCGTCAGCGACCCCATCATCGAAGTGGTGATGATCAGCACCGCCTCCCAGCAGGGCATCCCCACGTACGGGCGCACTGCAGTGCGCCCCAACCCGATCTCTCTCTCCTATCTCCCCCATGGCCACCATTCACCCATCCACCGACTTCCGCTCCGACACCGTCACCTGGCCCACCCCGGCCATGGTCGAGGCCATGGCCACCGCCGAACTGGGCGATGATGTCTACGGCGAAGACCCCACCGTCAACGAGCTAGAAACCCTGGCCGCCAGCCTGCTGGGAAAAGCGGCGGGGCTATTTGTCACCAGCGGCACCCAGGGCAACCTGATTGCCGCCCTCACCCACGCTCAGCGGGGCGACGAGGCCATTCTCGGCGAAGATGCTCACACCTTTTGCTGGGAGGCCGGGGGCATTGCCGTGCTGGGCGGCATTACCACCCGCCCGCTGCCCACCGACAGCCGGGGCCGCATGGCCGTAGATCAGATCAAAGCGGCCATTCGATCTGACAACCCGCATCTGCCCCACAGCCGCCTGGTTTTGCTAGAGAACAGCTCCGGCGGCAACCATGGCGCTGCGATCGAGCCAGAATATTTTGCGGCAGTCAGCGCCGTAGCCCAGGCCCACGATCTCAAGATTCACCTGGATGGGGCGCGGCTGTTCAACGCGGCAACGGCTCTGGGCATCGATCCCACCGCCATCACCACCCAGGTGGATTCGGTCAGTATCTGCCTTAGCAAAGGGCTCTGCGCCCCAGTGGGTTCAATGCTGTTGGGCAGCGAAGAATTCATTCACCAGGCCCGTCGCCACCGCAAGCTGCTGGGCGGCGGCATGCGCCAGGCCGGAGGGCTGGCAGCGGCAGGCATTATCGCCCTCAAAACCATGACCCAGCGACTGCAAGCCGACCACGACAACGCCCTGGCCCTGGCCCTGGGGCTAGCCACTATCCCCGGCATCAAACTTGATCCCCAGGTGGTAGAAACCAACATGGTGTTCTTTGATCTGGAAAATGATCTAAACCTGGCCCCCGAGCAGCTGATTAAAACCCTCAAGATTGATTACGGTCTGTACATTGGTGGCTACGGCGATCGCACCCTGCGCGCCGTCACCCACTACTGGATTGAGCCATCCCAGGTAGATCGGCTGGTGGAGGCAATTCGCGCCATTGTTGCACTACACCCCACACCTGGATACACTTAGCCCATTCATCTGACCCCATTTTTGCTAATGCTATGGAATGGCATGTGACCGATGCCCAGAGCCTGCGAGTCATTGACTCCGAAATTGGCGATCACAGCTTCTCGCCCTCGGAGTACGAAATCGTGCGCCGGGTGATCTACGCCACCGCCGACTTCGACTTTAAAGATCACATCCATTTCTCTGACCAGGCGCTGCAATCGGGGGCAGCCGCCCTAGCCGCCCGCACCACCATCATTGTGGATGTACCGATGGTGCAGGTGGGCATCACTCCCTGCATTCAGCGCACCTTTGCCAACCCGGTCTATTGCAGCATGGATGCCCTGACCCGGCCCCAAAAGGGTAAAAGCCAAGCCTCATGGGGGGTCGAAACCTTGGCCCAGCGCTACCCCGAGGGCATTTTTGTGATCGGGGCCTCTGAGGCGGCCCTGACCACTCTGGTGGATTTGATTGAGGCTGAGAAGGTGCGCCCCGCCCTGGTGGTGGCGACCCCGGCTGGGTTTATTGACACCGCTATGGTTAAAGATCGCCTACAAGACACCACGGTGCCCCACGTGCGTATCGATGGCCGCAAGGGCAGTGCCGTCGTTGCCGCCGCCATTGTCAACGGGCTGGTTGACCTGTCGTGGCAAGCCTACGGCAAAGACAGCGCCTAGAACGTCGGTACAACAAAAAAATAAGGTACCAACTGCCATCTTGCCTATTGGTGCATTGCTGCGCGAATGCACCCTACAGCGATCAATGCCTCCGGTACTTTATTTAGGCGCACGTCCCTTAGTAGAGGTCTAGTCGAGGCAAACCCTTGTTCACCCCAGTCAGGGATCGTTTGCCGATAGCGTGGCTCTAGCAGTCGCGGTTTTCAATGCGGCCATCGGGCATGGTGGTGTTGCAAAACCGCACCATGCTGCGGTTGGTGCCGCGCAGGTTGGCCCCCTCCAGGTTGGCCCCCTCCAGGTTGGCGGTACCGAGAATGACGCTGAGCATCACCGCGCCGCTGAGATTGGCGTTAGACAGGTCGGCGTTGTCGAGGTTGGCCTGGGTCATTTCAACATTGGACAGGTCGGCCCCAGAGAGATTTGCGCCGGGTAGGTTGGCCCCGTTCATTTGGGCATTGGTCAAAGTGGCTCCGCTCAGGTTGGCCCCTTCCATATCGGTCAGCATGAGGTTGGTGTCACTCAGGTCGGCCCCGGCCAGGTTGGCCCCGGTCAGCACCGCAATTTTGAGGTTGGCACCGTGCAGGTCGGTGTTGCTCAGCTCGGCATCGTTGAGAATGCACACCTGGCACTTTTTGGTGTCGAGCAGCTTTTGCACATCGTCGGGGATGGCGGCTTCGGCGGGGGCCAGGCCCACAGTCCACAGCATCAGGGCGATCGCCAGCATGGCCAGTAGGCGTTTCATAGTCTGCAAAAATCCTGTCTTGAGAAGTTGGGTCTTGGCTATTCTCCCACTCACTGTTCTCCAACTCAATGGAGTAACCCAGAAGATGGAGCACAACCCCAGGCGGCTAAAGCCAGTCTTGGGGGGGCAGTTGGCCGAGCCAAAATGCCTCGGGGTTAGGGTTGCGGCGGCAGGGGGGCCAGTAGCGCAGGGCGTCGGCCTTGAGGTTGGGGG
>QBMN01000163.1 GCA_003241845.1 Shackletoniella antarctica
GGCAGTGAAGCCTATGCGGCTCTGCTCAGCGTGATTGAAACCTGTCGCCGCCGGAACCTATCCCCCTGGCCTTACTTAGCCGAGGTCATTGCGCTCAGACGCAAAGGACTACCGGCTCCTCCGGTTCCTACGCCCCTATCTCAGGCCGCTTAAGCAAGGTTGTCTGCCCGGGGGGGAGTGAACCTTTACCGATCAGGACTTTTTGGGTATTGGGTTTGGGCAGTCCGATCTTAGAAGAGATAGGGGTAGGTTAGGTGGGTATCGAGTGTCAGGTTTTGAGTTTTCCCTGAAACCTGACACTCGATACCCTGCACCTAAAACCTAGCCCCTAATCTCCCCGGCAGTTTGCTAACTGATACGCCTTTGGCGTCATCCCAAGTCTGCGTCGAAAGGCACCGCTAAATGCAGTTGGGCTGGCGTAGCCCACGATCGCCGCAACGGCCGCAACGGAACGCTGTTGCACAAGCAGTTGGCAGGCTTTTTCCATCCGCTGCTGGGTGAGATAGCCAAAAACAGTGGTATTAAATGCCTGACGAAAACCTTCTTTGAGCTTGCGATCGTTAAGGCCCACCTGCCGCGCCAAATCTATCAGGGAAGGGGGAGTTTGCAGGTTATTTTGCAGAATCTGCCGCGCCTGGTGGATACGTTCTAGATCGTCTCGATGGAGGACAGGCTGAGAGGTGCTGCCATCGTCTATTGCGTCTAGAAAGAGGGCAATCAGTTCGAGAGACTTGGCCTCCAGGTAAAGGGTTTGGGTCAGCCCCTGGTAAGGACATTGTAGGATTTGCCAGAGGGCGGTCTGCATTCCTGGCGTGATCGCAATAGGGTCAACGAAGGGAAATTTGCACTCTCCCGCCAGCATGTTTTGCAGCGTTTTTGACAGCATGGCGCTGTGACTTTCGATTAATGCCGTTAGCAGGGTTGGATCGAGGTGAATATCCACAGCCAGATAGTCTTGATCAGCAAATTCTCGCCATCGGCTGTCTTGCCCTTCTGGGCCGAGCAAATGGGCGTGGCGATTGCTAAATATAGGCCCTTCGTTGTATTGGCTATGGGCTGTGAGGCTAAAAACAAACTCGAAACAGTCGCTTTGTTCCGATGTACAGACTTGTACTAGATCTTTGTGTAAACGGTAGCGGTGCAGGGTTAGATCAATGCCACTTGGCAGATCAATATCGCGCTTGTAGCCGGTGCCTAACCAGGCGGGATAGGTTAGCGTTTGGTTCTGTGTATTTCCCAAAAGCTCTGGCTGAGTGCTCTGCACGTGCTCTCGAAGCAATTGGCGCAGTTCACCATCTTGAAAGGTGATCGTCACGGGTTGATGGCCCTCCTGCTGGCTATAGGTTAATAAGACTAGTTCTCAAAAGACTTGCCAATGGGCAGGCACAGCGGTGTGTTAGAAACAGGGTCAGTAATGATACGACTCTCAAGGTCAAACACCTGCCGCACCATTTTCTCGTTAACAACCTCTGCGGGTCGCCCCTGGGCCATTACGGCCCCGTCGCGTAGGGCGACTAAGTGGTGGCTGTAGCGACAGGCCATGTTTAAGTCATGCAACACCATGACAATGGTGCGATCGCTCTTCCGGTTCAGCCGATAGAGCAGGTCCAGTACTTCAATTTGGTGAGCCAGATCGAGGTAGGTGGTTGGTTCGTCTAACCTCACTATGATCGATGCCGAAAGCTTTGAGCCTGACCTGTTCGACAGTCAGGCGGCCATGAGCCAGGTGGCCTATGGCGACATTCTGCTGCTCAACAAAACCGATCTGGTCCCCCCCGAACGATTAGAGTCGGTAGAAAAGAGCCTGCGCACCATCCGCGAGGATGTCAAAATTCTCCATACCCAGCACGGCCAGGTGCCTCTGCCCCTGATCATCGATGTCAAAATGGGCGACTCGGGCCGCTACCAAGATGCGGTGCCAGAGGAACTCCAGGCCGCCGAAGCCGACCACGATCAGGGGCACCATGACCACGATCCTAGTCATCATCCTCAGCACGATCATGGCCACAACCACGAACATCACCACCACCACTCCGACCACCTCGATAACGACGGTTTTGTGTCCATGTCCTTTCGCTCTGAGCAGCCCTTTTCCCTGAAAAAATTCCAGCAACTCCTCGACCTGCACCTACCCGCCGAACTCTTCCGCATGAAAGGTGTGCTCTGGTTCAACGAAAGCCCTGCCCGCCACTTCTTTCAGCTCACTGGCAGGCGGTTTCAGCTTGAAGACTCCGAGTGGCCAGGCCCACCGGGTAATCAACTGGTCTGCATTGGCCGAAACCTGGATCTCAAGGCGATGGAGGAAAAGCTAATGAGCTGTATCGCAGAGGGGGAGTAAGGTTTTGGGTGCAAGTTATACGGCAGAACCGTAAACCGTGAACCGCAAACCGCAAACCCACCCACCCCTGCCCCTCCCAAGAGGGAACTGCCCGAAACCTAACACCCGATACCCCACCAATCACCCATGCAAGATGACGCAATTTTTTTTGGAGTAGCCAATCTCCCTGTTCCGCTCTAGCTCTTGCATCAGGCGGGTAACGGTGACGCGGGTGGTGCCAATGGCATCAGCCATATCCTGGTGGGTCAGCCGTAGCTGAATTAAACGCCCCTGATTGATCGGGTGACCAAATTTGAAAGCTAGCCAGTCTAATAGCATGTGCAGCCGTTGGCGAACCTGGCCCTGACGAAGGCGAATCAGCTCTTGCATCTGGTGCAGGTGCGATCGCATCACCGACTGAAAGTTCCAGCATTGCTCGGGGTTGAGCGGTACCGCCTGCACCTTGGTCAGGCACTCAATTTCACCCGGCTGAATGCAGATCAACGGCTGGCCAGTCAAATCGCCATCTCCCCAAAAGCCCAGCGTAATCGGAGTGCCATCCTCCGAGAGGGTGAGCAGCCGCACCGCCCCAGCTCGAATTTGCCAAAGCAGGTTTGTCTCTAGGGGCAAAATGTCTCGCCGATTGAAGGTCTGCATGAGCGAGCGGTCTAAGGGATTGGCCGGAGCGATCAGGGGCAACATACAATCACCAGAATAGTGAGCAGCAAAAGGATAACTGGGGCTAGCACATCTGCTTTGCAGACGAAATCACAAGCCTATAACCATAGTGCTAATGATAATGATTCTTAACTAGGTCAGCCATAATCAAATTTACTTGTGCTCAACTAGGGTCGAGGCCAAAGTGAAATTCTCGCCAAAATGCCCTTTTGCAGGGGCTCGGGACGTGATTGGCGCGGCACCAGACCATTAGGGCTAGCCGCGTATTGGGTCGCCAATTGCGCGATCGCAGCAGCGCTCTCCAACGGTGGCAGATCGCCAAACATCAGCGTGGTTTTTTGAGGGGCGGCCAGGGCGATCACGCAAAACCGATGGCAGGCGCTGAGGCATTCCACCGCCTCAAGGGTGAACTCGGGTGGCATCTGCCCCTGCTGCCGCAACTGTTGGAATAGATGATATCCCCCTCGGTGGCCTAAATGGTCTCGCTGGGTTGCTGAGAAGGCGCAGGAGGTGCAAACAAATAGGGCATGGTGTTCCACGGTTTAGCTCTCCTGAACTGCCTTGACTAAATCGGCTGCACTAATGTCACCGAGGGCTTTGTGGATTTTGTACTGCTGCGTCGGCTGGGTCAGAATGATGATGGCCGTTTCTATCGGCGGACAACCCGGCTCTTTGCATTGCGACTGATTGATAGAAATAGTCGTTTCTGCATCTAACTGGAGCAGGTTAGCAATCTGAGCCTTGAGCTGCTGCAAAACCGCCGGATCAACACTGGATTTGGGTTGAGAAAATAAGTCCATGGCAAGTTTGGTAATGCGATATGGGATGTTGACCAAGGTTTACGGTGAACGGTGCAAGGTTTACGGTGCCAGGAAAAACCGCAAACCGCAGACCCTACCCCCTACCCCGATCAGCAATCGATTCTTCCATCAACACCTGCAATTCCGTCAGGTTTAGCGCTCCCCTATCGCCATCCTGGCGGGTTCGCACACTGAGGGTCTGCTGTTCTACCTCGCGCTTACCCACCACCGCCACCACTGGAATTTTCTCCAGTTCGGCGGTGCGAATTTGCTTGCCGAGGCGATCGCCGCTAGCATTGACCCCGACTCGAAATCCTTCTCGTTTCAGGGTCTGGGCGACGGCATTGGCATAGTCACGCTGGCCATCGCTCACCGGCAGCAGCCGCAGCTGCACCGGGGCCAGCCACAGCGGAAAATCCCCGGCGTAGTTCTCCACCAAAATGCCAAAGAACCGCTCCAAAGATCCAAAAATCGCCCGGTGAACCATGATTGGGCGCTGCCGTGACCCATCCGCTGCCACATAGTGCAGGTCAAACCGCTCCGGCAGGTTAAAGTCGACCTGAATGGTGGAGCACTGCCACAGGCGACCAATGGCATCGCGAATTTTGATGTCAATTTTGGGGCCATAGAAAGCACCGCCGCCCTCGTCGGTGACGTAGGCCCAGCCCTTACGATCTAGCGCTTGAATCAGGGCATCGGTGGCTAAGTCCCAGATGGCATCGGCCCCAACCGACTTAGCCGGACGGGTAGACAAGTTGACCTCGTACTCGGTAAAGCCAAAGTCTGACAAAATCTGCTCCGTCAGGTTCAGCACCGCCAAGATTTCGTCGCTCACCTGCTCGGGCAGACAAAACACATGGGCGTCATCCTGAGTGAAGCCCCGCACCCGCATCAGCCCGTGCAGCACCCCAGAGCGCTCGTAGCGATAAACTGTGCCCAACTCGGCCCAGCGCAGGGGCAGCTCTCGGTAAGAATGTAGCCGATTCTGATAGGTCAACACATGGAAGGGGCAGTTCATCGGCCTGAGCTGGTACTGCTGCGATTCAATATCCATCGAGTCAAACATGTTGTCTCGGTAGAACTCGAAGTGGCCCGAGGTCTTCCACAGATCGAGGTTGGCAATGTGGGGGGTGTAGAGCAGGTCATAGCCCCCGGTCAGGTGGGCATTGCGCCAGTAGTCTTCGATCAGCAGCCGCATCCGCGCCCCCTTGGGGTGCCAGAACACCAGCCCGCCCCCAGCGGACTCTTGAATGCTGAAGAGATCTAGCTCTTGCCCCAGTTTGCGATGGTCGCGCCGCTTGGCTTCTTCCTTTTGTTGCAGATAGGCCTGCAACTGCTCTGGGGTTTCCCAGGCGGTGCCGTAGATGCGCTGGAGCTGGGGCTTGGCCTCATCGCCCCGCCAGTAGGCCCCGGCCACACTCTCTAGGGCAAAGGCATCGGGGTGAATTTCGCCAGTGGTGTCCAGGTGGGGGCCAGCGCACAGATCCCACCAAAAGGCGGCGGTCGGGGTTTGCCCCTGCGCCGCTGGATCATCAAATAAAGAGGGTTCGGCTATTTCTAAGGGCAGCCCTGCGTCGGGGCTCCCAATGTAATAGCGGGTAATCGGCTCGTGGGGGGGAATGCCGTCGAGAATTTCGAGCTTGTAGGGCTCGTGGAGCAGGTCAATTTCCGCCCGTAGCTCGTTGCGATCAACAGTTTCGCGGACAATCGGCAGGTTGGCGCGAATGATCTGCCTCATTTCGGCTGCGATGCCGGTGAGGTCGTTGGGGGTAAATGCGATCGCGCGATCAAAGTCGTAGTAAAAGCCGGTGTCGGTGGGAGGGCCGATGGTCACCTGCGTCTCGGGGAACAGCCGCTGTACGGCCATGGCCAGCACATGGGCACAGGTGTGACGAAGCCGCAGTAACCGCTGGGGGTCGCCGGGGGCAATGCGATCTCCAGAAGCTGGACGGGAGAGCTGGCTAATCATGGGCAAATTATAGAATGATAATCATTATCAATCTAGCATGATGCTATTTAGTGCACAGTCCCTCTGATGGGGATATGACAGATGCCGAGTTGATTAGGACGCTCTAGATCGGTGACTTCTTTGCACGGCAGGCATCCTAGTTCATTCCTCTGTCTTCCCCTATGGTTCTTTGCGCCACAGCACTACCAGTGTTCCTGTGGGGTGTAGCGGCACCAGGTTTAGGTACTGCCGCAGGGGGCCGCATTGGGTGGCATAGACAGCTCCGCTACCGGTCTGTTGGTGGGGGGAGGCGGTTAGGGCACTCACTTCGCAGGTAGCGATAGCGATCAGCTGGGGGTGAACCAAGTCGGCCAGGGCCTGGGTGGGGCTATGGCGCGGTAGCAGCACAAAGGTTTCTAAGTGTGATCGCGCCTCCCCCCGCTGATCTAAAAAGAGTGCCGCCTGGTGGGGGGTGCCGAACAACTCCAGTGTCTCCGCCAGAGAGCCAGCATCCAGGGTGCGATCACTGAGCCCGTCTCAGAACTGTTGAAACTGAGCTGGCTTGGCTCCGTTGCTGTCGTGTGGGGCGGATTCAGCCGTAGGTTACATCACCGCAGCCGGAGCGGCGGTGGTTTTTTTCCCTGTAGATGGGGAGTTCTCTTTTAGGTCGCTAGGTCATACCTATCGCATTACTCAGGTATGTTTACCATCACCGTCGATTCAATCGCCTGACCGTTGTGGGTGAGGGCTTCGTGGCCATTGGCATTGAGGCTGACGGTGATCTCGTTGCGACCTGGGGGCAACTGGGGCAGGTGCAGCCAGGGGCCGTAAACCTGCGAGATTCTTTCGCCATTGATGGAGAGGTGGCCGTGGCCCACGTTGGGCTGGTTGGCCTGGTTGACCTGCTCTGGAGTAAAACGAAAGCTCGTGGTTTGAATTTCTAGATTCCACCCTCGCACTGGGTCAGGGTGGGCCACCAGGGTAACCGTTAGAACCGGCTGTCCGGCGGGAATTTCAACCGTGCCGTAACCGTGATGGTGATCCTCTACATCTGAATGGCCTCCATAGCGACATGTAAAGAATGATAGGCACTGTCGAGTTTAGGGTGAAGCGTTCACTTTATCACTCCCGGTTCGCTCATTTTTTCTAGCGTTTGGTTAATTAGTCAAACGCTGCATGTAGCGTTTTGAAGCATGTTTGCCTGGCTGGCTTCACGAGTTGATAGAGACCCCACAAGGCATGCCTTTAGTCAACACCTTGGCTAAAGGCTATAAACCTCATTCTGCCGTAGGCAATTCTGAAAAACCATTTTGAAATGAGCGAACCGGGAGTTATCAGTTTGGTGCGATCGCCCTTTTCGATCCGCTGCTCCATCGCCGCGATAATTTCGTTGCGGGTTGTGTCGAACGTTTGAGATAGAGAGGCCATGGTTATCGACAGTTGAACGGTAACGGCATCGTCTATAAGTTTAATTGTAGCAGTCAACAAATTTATAGCGGTATATAAAATCCATGTCATGCTCCCAACCCGGAAGGTTGTTCGCTGGGTGAGGATTAGGAGCAGCCCGGCCTGGAGCAGGCCAGGGCCATCGGTGAGGATAGAATAGACCCATGGAACTTCACCTCAGCCCCTGGTATGTGCCGAGGGCTTTTTGCGGCCCATACCCCCCACGGGCCAGCGCTGCCGGTGGGGTTTTTCATTCGGTGCATCGACGCAGATATACCCGTCAAAGGAGTGGCGACGCGACCCACTGGGTCACTGATGAGTCATGTTGCAACGCGATCGCGAAGAAGTACGGATGGAAACTTGAGGATGTGTGGCGAGACCGACAGGCTAGGGATGTGCTTCCGGTAAGATGCACATTCAGAGGGAGTTGTCAGTTTCCTTGTTATGGAGGGAAAGCCGATGAGTAGGATGGTGATCTTTAGGGCGACTTGTGCTGAGCTGAGTCGGGCAAAGGTAGAGCCTCATTTCCCCAGCGGGTCATTCAGCGACATTCTGGCTCAGCACCTTGACTATTCAGATGGCCCAAGTCCTGAACCGGGCGATCGCCTGTCTGAGTATTGCGGAAAGGGTCATCTGCAAGCGAGTTCATCACGGCCTGGGCCGTGGAGGGTTGTAGGCGTAGATGAGTACATGGGGAATACAGGGTGTGAACCCTTTGACTCGGTTGTCATCTGCTCCTGTGAATATGCTCCTATTCCTGATGAAGAAAATCTTTGGTCTCAAAACCAATTGGGCCAAGTGTCTGTAGACTCCTTTGGCGGCGATGCGGCGGCTTATGAAAACTGGAAGTCGAAACAGGCCGTACTAGCGTGAAGGCGATCGCGCTATCCCTGCTCCAGCAGCAGGGCGGCGGTTTCCTCCGAGCAATCCATCGAGAGTGTCCTGGATTTTTGTGTAAATCCCAGTTCTGGGTAGGAGAAATCAAGGGTTTTAGCCTGATTGAGCAAAACTTTCTGAACACTAGCTGGGTGCGATCGGTGGCTGCCAGTCCCCGCCAAAATCTGTTAGCCAGCGGTAGCAGCGACCACACCATTCGCTCCATCGCCGCCCGAAGATCGCCTTGGCCTTTTCCAGTGCGTAGTATTGGGCGTTGGAGGCTTCAAACGTGACGTTGCTCATGGTGCATTTGGAGGGGTGATAGGGGTATCTGCTGCGGCCAGCGGCAGGGAAGTCAGGGAGTTGCGATCGCACCTGGCCCCTAGGCAAAACACCCCTAGGGGCAAGGTGTCTAGGAGAGATGCGCCAGCAGATCACCAATGAAATCACTGGTTTTATACGAACTGCCGAACTAGATGTAGAGGGAGCCGCTATCCTCATCGACAATCCCGCAGGGAATATAGTTCTCCTTAGCCCCATGTCATGGTCGTTGACGCGCGGGTCGCCTCGCGTTTTTCCACCCCGTGAATAGGGATCTAAGGCGATAGTAGCTTTGCAGTCGATGCTCAGCCGAGCGGCCTGTTGCGCCTGCGCGGCTTGGTCTTTGGCGGTCAAATTCTCAAAAATCAAGTCTGTGGCCGATTCGATGCGGCAATTTCTCGGTGCTGATAACTTTGCTATCGCCTGGGGCAAGGTGTCTATCAACCAGGGCTGTGCCGGGATGGATGGCGAAACCCTGGCATAGTTTGGCCAAGCCTTGCCCAAGGCTAAGAAAGCGTTCCCGCTAACTCAGGAGTGCTCCCAGATCCCTGCCATCAATTAGACCTTGACCATTGAACTGCGGCTGATCCCTTGCCCTAATAAGTGGCTGTTCTGGGCAATAATTTGGCCATGTTTAATCACCCATTTTCGTTGGGGATGGGCCGCCACTGCGGCTGGAATCGAATCGGCCGCAACCACGACAAAATCAGCCACAGCACCTACCCTTAATCCGTAGTGGGCCTGGCCCAGCACCGCTGCGCCGGCGGTGGTGACCAGATCAAACGCTGTCGATAGATCAGCATCGGTGCAAAAGTTAGACCGATAGGCAATCAGGGCGGCGCGTTCGAGCATATCGGCCTGGCTAAAGGGGCACCAGGCATTGCGCACATCGTCAGAGCCGGAGAAGACCCTAACGCCAGCCTGGCGTAGCAGGTTGATAGGGGGAAAGGCCAGATGCCCTGGGGCCGTGGTCATGATCGCAATGTCAGCCTTGGCCAAATGGTCGGCGGTGGCGGCGGCGATCGCCATCGGTACCATCCCCAGGCAGTAGGCATGGCTGACGGTGACATGCCCCTGCATACCCAAAGCCTGGGTGCGCTGAACAATTTGCTCCAGCTCAAAAATGCCCAGGTGGTCTGGGTCGTGGAGGTGAATATCAATATCTACCCCATGCTGTTCAGCCAGTTTAAAAACGGCGTCTAAATGACCCTGAATATCTCCATCTATCCCCGCCGGGTCAAGGCCACCCACCAGGTCGGCCCCGGCGCATAGGGCCGCATCTAACAGTTCCAACGTACCGGGGCAAGACACCAACCCGCTTTGGGGAAAGGCCACAATTTGCATGTCGATGCAGTCGCGATAGCGATCGCGCACCTGCAAAATCCCTTCCAAATTGCGTAAACCCACCTCGGGATGAATGTCCACATGGGTGCGCATGGCGGTCGTGCCTTGGGTAATGGTTTGTTCTAGCAAATGGGCGGCCCGTTCTTCCACGGGCACTGTCAGGGTTTTGAGTAATTGCTTTTCGATCTCAACCCGCTGCCGCACCGAGTCGCCGGCAATGTGGGGTTGCCAGGGCGACCCCCAAAAGGTCTTGTCGAGGTGAATGTGGCCATCGACTAAGCCCGGACAGAGCAAATCTCCCTGGAGATCGAGCACCGTCTTGGCGGTACCAAGGGTTACCGCCAGGGGAGTGATGGCTTGAATCTGGCCATCTTTGACAGCGACCTGCCCTAGGGAGCCATCTGGCAGGGTGGCGCGATGAAGGATTAAATCTAGATTGTCCATGCTGACATCTGCTGTGGTGCTGAAGGCATTGGGCCAGCCGATGGGCGGAGCCCGTTAATCGGAGTGGGGCTGCCCCAGGGAGGCCGGTGCCCCAATCGAGGCGCGATGAGGCGAACAGGTCACCACCATCACGGCCAAGGTGAGCAGGTAGGGGATGGCGTTGAAGACGTAGTAGTAGCCATTGACCCCCACCGATTGCAGGGCCGGGCCGAGGCCCTGGGTACCGCCAAAGAGCAGGGCCGCGTAGAGACATTGAATGGGGTTCCAGCGGGCAAAGATCACTAAAGCAACGGCTAATAGCCCTTGCCCGCTGGAGATGTTCTCATTCCAACTGCCCGGAAAGTAGAGGGTCAGGTAGGATCCAGCAATGCCCGCCAACCCACTGCCGGTCATAATGCACAGCGACTGAGTACGCGCCACCGAAAAACCCATCGCCCTGGCCGCCATTGGGCTTTCGCCTACCGCTCTGACGATTAACCCCCACCGGGTAGAGGTAAACACCCACTGCATGGCCAGGGCGATCGCAATCCCCAGCGGCAGCAGTGGGCTGACCATCAGCGCCGATTGCACCGGGGGTAGATCACTCCAGGCCCCCAACCGCAGGGCCGGGAGCTGGGGTGCAATCGGCTGAACATAGGGCTTACCCAAATAGTTGGCCAACCCACTGCCAAAGATCATCACGGCAATGCCGACCGAAATATCGTTCACCCGGCGCTGCTGTACTAACCCAGCATGGATTGCCCCCAGCCC
>QBMN01000164.1 GCA_003241845.1 Shackletoniella antarctica
AATCCCAGGGGCGCTACGGGGAGGCCGAACCCCTCTACCTGGAGGCCTTGGCGATGTATAAGCAGCTCTTGGGCGAGGCCCATCCCTATGTCGCCAACAGCCTCAATAACCTGGCCCTGCTCTACAAATCCCAGGGGCGCTACGGGGAGGCCGAACCCCTCTACCTGGAGGCCTTGGCGATGCGGAAGCAGCTCTTGGGCGAGGCCCATCCCGATGTCGCCAACAGTTTGTATAACTTAGGAACCCTACGCTATAACCAGGGCCGCTATAGCGAAGCCCAGACACTGCTGCTGCAAGCTCAGCTTATTTACTTCGCCCAGCTCGGCCCTGACCACCCCAACACTCAGGCGCTCCAAAGTTGGATCGATACGACCCAAGCGGCCCTGAATGGTTAGCTGCTCTAGTTCAGTGCCACTACTCCCTGCCCCAACCAATTTGCCCGGATAACCAGCCCTAGGCACCAAAAGCAAGTGTCTACTTGGTCAAGTTTTTACGTAAGCACGTACTCACTTGAGTCAGTAGCTACGTGTTTTAAGCCAATCTTCGACGGCCTCTCTAACAATCGTGGTCATAGGTTGGTCTGTCTCAAATCCTGCCCGTTTAAGGCGCTTGTACTGCTCGGTGGTAAAGTCGGCGCTTAGCCTGTGGGGAAATGCTTTTTCCTTCCCTCCGTCATCCTGAGGAGTCACGGGCGGTGGTGAAGTCGGCGCTGGTGCTGCCAGGGTAGATTCTGGGTCGGTACCCAGCTGCTCTAGGAACCCTTCGACGGCCTCAGTTGCTGGCTTGCGAGTAATTCTCGACTTCTTCTCTACCATTTCTCAGCTCCCATCAGTTTCAGAACGTCCTTGGCCAATGCCCTAAAATCCCGTGCAGCTGCTCCGCTGGGTTCGACCTCAAACACGGTATGCCCACCGCTCGATTCTGCGATCGCAACCCGCTGGGCAATAGTCGTAGGCAGCACCGGGAAGGGATAGTCTTGCAGCGCGTCAAGAATATCGCGGGCGATCACGGTTCGACCGATGGCCCGGTTCACGACGAAAGCAGCCAGCAAGTCAGGCTTAATGCCCTGCACCTGCTCGACCATGGCTACGGTTTCAGCTGCTGCCCAAACGTCATAGCTCGATGGCTGCACCGGAATTAGCACCAGGTCGCTGCTGACGATGGCGGAGCCGGTTAGCTTGCTGGTGCGTGGTGGGGTATCAATCAGCGCGTGGTCATAGGTGGACACCAGATCGGGTAGCTCACGGTGCAAGGTATTTCTGGCCATGCCCACAACTGAGAATGGGGGCTTCTCTTCACGGGCACTTGCCCACGTGCTTGCTGAAGCCTGGGGGTCTGCATCAACCAGCAGCACTCGACGGCCAGCGAGGGCGATCGCGTGGGCAAGATGCACCGACAGCGATGTTTTGCCGCTGCCCCCCTTTAACGAGGCGATGGTAATTATCATGGGTACTTATTCACGTGCTCAAGTGAATATTACGCCCTAGGGAAATGCTTGGGAGCTTTTACGTGCTCAAGTAAGTACGTGTTCACTTGGACAAGTAAATAAGTAGAAGCGTATCTACGTGAACACGTAGCTAAGTGTTCACTTGTCTTGAATTGCAATTGTCAAGACTAATCTGTCTCACCATTCCAACCCTGAGACGTTGCAACGAAAAATCAAGGCTTTTCAGCTGTCTCACCTGCGACCCAAACCCGCCTACCGACCCCAACGCCTGAACCCCTTACAAACCGCCCTTTTCTACTCTACAAAATAGCAATTGTGTCTAGTAGAGTGGGGGAGGCGCATAAGGGATCCGATGAGCACGAATGGTCAGGCGAAGGTTTTGACCCACGATGAAATCGGTGCCGTACCCCAGATGGCCAGATTTCTGACTTGGATGAGATGCATTGGTGCTGGGCTAGGGTGGAATCACTGTCAGGGTTTGGGCCGGGTACCATAGAGTCCAGCTAGGTCACATTTCTGGGCTGAGGCTTAGCTTCCCCAAAATCTCAGATCTCCTACGCAGACCCCAATGCCTTCCTCGTCTAACTGGATCACCGTTGCTGAATCTCAGTTTCCCTGGGAGCGTGAGGCGCTCGACTTTATCCGTAGCCAGTTTCCTCAGCAAGAACCCTACCGGGCCTGGGCAAATTTTGAGTTCATCGCTGGGGATGGCACCATCAATGAGGTCGATCTGCTGGTCTTTACCCCCCAGGGATTTTTCCTGATTGAAATTAAGAGTCGCCCCGGCAAAATCGTGGGCGATCAGGGTACCTGGACGTGGGAAAACGATGGTAAACGCCGCACCTACGATAGTCCACTGATTCTGACCAATCGCAAGGCCAAAAAACTGCGCTCTCTACTGGAGCGTCAGCGAGCCTTTAGAAATAAGGGCAAAGTGCCGTTTGTGGAGTCGTTGGTCTTCTGCTCTGACCCTAAGCAAAAGCTGGATTTGTCTTTGGGGGCACGGCAGCGAGTGTGCTTGCGCGATCGCGCTCCATCGGGCGACAAACCAGGGCGGGCAGGCATCATGGCCGCCATTTTGCGGCGAGACTGCGATGGGCTAGAGCCTCAGCCTCGGGATCTGCACAATCGCCCCATTAGCCAGCTTGTGGCCCAGGCTATGGATCAAGCTGGGATTCGGCCTTCCCAGAGTTCGCGCAAGGTCAGCGACTACTTGCTAGAAGGGCCAATGGAAGGGGAAGAGGGGCCGGGCTACCAAGACTGGCGGGCTACCCACGCTAAATTTGACCAGACCACTCGGCGGATTCGGTTTTATCTCGTGCGCCAGGAAGCGTCTCAGCAAGACCGGGAGGTGGTGGAGCGGGCCGCCAACCGCGAGTTTCAAATCTTAGACCGTCTGCAACACCCAAATATTCTGCGGTGCTTTGGTTTAACAGACCACGAGCTAGGCCCAGCGCTAATTCTGGAGCACGACCCCAACGCGATTCGCCTAGATCACTACCTGGCCCAGAACCAAGACTCCTTAGGGGTCGATGTCCGCCTTAGCCTAGTCCGGCAGATCGCCGAGGCTATGAGCTTTGTCCACGAACAGCGCACCATCCACTGCGGCCTTAGCCCCCGCAGCATTTTGGTGACAGAGCCTCGTCCTGGGCATCCCAAAATCAAGATTTTTAATTGGCAGCTGGGCTATCGGGCCGGTTCTGCGGCGGTGGGGGCAACCCAGGAGGTAACTGCCACTTCCCACGTTGAGCAGCTGGTGGATGATAGTAGCACCGCCTACATGGCCCCTGAGTTTCTCACTGATGCCAGCTTTATTGGTGAGCATCTAGATATCTTTTCCCTTGGGGTGATCGCATTCCATATTTTTTCTGGGGTGCCTCCCGCCATCAATGGTCTGGAGCTGGCCGAGACCCTGCGAGACACCAAGGGACTGCAAATTAGCGCGGTGCTCAACGGGGCACCCGAGAGCCTGCAAAACTTGATCAAAGACAGCACTCACCCCGTAGTGAACTGCCGCACCGAGGAGGTGGCAGACTTTTTGGCCGGGCTAGATCTGGTTGAAGAAGACCTGACGGCCCCTGAAACCCAGCTGGTCGAAAATCCCAACGATGCCCAAAAGGGCGATGTACTGCCGGGGCATTTCACCGTGCTGAAGCGCCTGGGGCAGGGGGCTTCCTCCATTGGGCTGTTGGTGCAACGAGCAGGGCAAGATCAGAGCTATGTGCTCAAAGTAGCCAATGACCCAGACCACAACAGCAAAATCGAGGATGAGGCCGAGATCCTACAAAAGCTGCGGCATTCCAGCATTGTTGAGCTTGTCGAGCGGCTCGAAATTGGCAACCGCGTGGCCTTGCTGATGAAGCCGGTGGTGGTCACCAAAAATGACGAAGACCAAATCGAAACCCTGGGGCAGCGCCTGCGGCGAGAGGGGCAGCTGCACATTGACCTACTCCAGCGGTTTGGGGATGACCTGCTAGACGCCATTAAATACCTAGAAGAAAAGGGCGTGAACCACCGCGACATCAAGCCCGACAACATTGCTATTGGGCACCTGGGTCGAGCCGACAAGCTGCACCTGGTGCTGTTCGACTTTTCTCTATCGCGCGCGCCGGTAGACAACATTCGGGCGGGCACCACTGGCTACTTAGAGCCGATGTTGTCTGTGCGGCAGCCCCCCCGGTGGGATTTACAGGCCGAGCGCTATGCCGCAGCGGTAACCCTGTACGAAATGGCCACCGGCGTGCTGCCCTCCTGGGGCGATGATGCCTCTGACCCCACCTTTTTAGACTGCGAAATTACCCTAGAGCCTGAGCGGCTAGACATGAGCCTGCGCGATCGCCTAGTGGAGTTTTTTACCCAGGCGTTTCGGCGTCGGCCCGAAGAGCGCTTTGACAATGCCGAAGAGATGCTGCGGCGCTGGCGACTTTGCTTTGCAGGCATCGACGAACCGGGCTCGCTGCTCGATACCGACAATGAATCCTTCCTAGAAGACCTGCTGGCGGAGGCTACCTTTGCTACCCCATTGGCCGATCTGGGGCTGGGCCCCCGGGCTACCAATGCCCTCGACCTGGCTAACCTGCTGACGGTAGAAGATTTATTAATCGCGCCGCCCCGGCGGCTGGCCCGCCTGCGCGGCGTTGGCCACCTGACCCGGCGCGAAATCTTGGCGGCGGTGAAGATTTTGCGGCGTCGCCTGGGGCTACCTAGCGATGCCGGGGTAGATGACGAAGGCGCTGAGCAGAATGCTGCCGTGGGGCAGCTCAGCGTTGATCTGCTGGTGCAGCGGCTGACCAAAACCAGCCCGAAGGAGGGTGAGTCGGTGCAGCGGCTGCTGGGGGCCATGCTGGGACTAGAGGCTGAGCTGCCTGACCCCTGGCCCAGTCAATCTGACCTGGCCCGACACCTCGACCTATCGCGCGCCCGCGTGGGCCAGTTGGTCAGCAAGTTTCAAAAGCGCTGGGCCAAGGAACTGGCCATGACCCAGCTGCGGCGTGACCTGGCCGATCTGCTACGGCGCGCCAGCGGCGTGATGGCCCTGGAGGAACTGGCGGCGGCGCTGCTGGTGGCCAGGGGCTCGGTGCAAGATGACCCCATTCGCACCCGGCGGGCGATCGCGGTGCTGCGGTCGGCAGTCGAGGTAGAGCGATCGCTGGCCAGTCCCCGCTTTTTTCTGCGGCGTGACGGCGATCGCGTACTCCTGGCCACTACCCCAGAGCTGCTGAGCTATGGGCGGCAGCTGGGCGATGAGGCCGATCATCTCGCCGCCGCCGATCCGCTGGTTTCCCCAGAGCGATCGCTGGCGCAGCTTCAGGCGGTTCTGCCCCCGGTGGGCAGTCTGCCCCTGCCTGACAGTCGCCTGTTGCGGCTGGCGGCGGCGGCCAGTCATCGGGCGGCCCTCTCTAGTCGGCAAGAGTTTTACCCCCAGGGCATGGAGGCTGAGCGTGCCCTGCGCCTAGCCCAGGGTGCCCTCTACGGAGTGCGTGTGCTCTCAGAGCGTCAGCTGCGCGAGCGGGTGAGCAGCCGCTACCCCGAGGCCCAGCCCCTGCCCGAGCGCCCCCGCCTAGACGATCTAATGCAGGCAATCGCCCCCACCCTGGTTTGGAACCCTAGGGCCTACAGCGGCCAGGGCGGCTACGAAAGCCCCGCCCGAGAGGGGAGCAGCATCGCTAGCAGTACTATCCTAAGTCGCCTGTCTACCACCCCTGGCTCCCTCGACCCCCAAGACATCACCCCCGAAGTGGCTGATGCCCGCCAGTTTGAAGAGCGCTTGCAGCGGGGCATTCAATCCGGGTCGTTTTTGGCGCTGCTGGTTAGCCCTCAGCGCTACCAGCGGGCCAGGGCCGAGTTGACCCATCGGTTTCCGGTGCAGGAGGTGGACTATGAAGGGCTCTTCTTAGACTGTCTGCGCCGGGTGTCCGACGAGGCCGAGGTGGTGTGGAGCAATGTGTTAGAGGCCGATGCCACCCCTAACGAGGGCAACTGGAATAAGCTGATGCTGCTGGCGGGGCGGGCCATGCCCCTGGTAGAGGCGGAGCTGATGAAGGCCGATCGCACCATTTTGCTGATCTATCCGGCGCTGCTGGCCCGCTATCAGCAGATGACTCTGCTAGAGCGCCTGCGCGAAAGCATTGGCCGCCCGGTTGGTATTCCGGGGCTGTGGGTGCTGGTGCCCAACGACCAGCAGGCGATGGTAGAAGGGCAGGCGGTGCCGTTGCTCAGCCCTGGCCAGCGCGCCCGCATTCCTGAAAAGTGGCTACGCAATGGCCATCGTTCGGTGGCTACGTCATTGGTGCCACCCCCAACGGTTTTGTAGGCTTGCTCGATTGGTTACGATGGGGGCAAAGAACACATCGGCTCATACCTATGGAAGTCGCGTTTCCCAACGAGTTGTTGGTGGCCCTGCGGGAAGAACCCGAAGGCTTTCGCCAAAAAGTCTTGATCTATACCCTGGGCAAGCTCTACGAAATGGGCCGCATATCCGGCGGCTTTGGCGCACAAATTTTGGGCTGCGATCGCTGGGAGTTTTACCGCTTGCTGTCTGAAAATGGGTTTGCCGTCATCGACTATCCCGAAGATGAGCTGGCTGCTGAAGCCGAGATGGCAGATTGGCCCTTACCCCCCCAGGTCGAATGAAGGCCGTCATCAACGCCACGCCACTGATTGCCCTTTCGCTAACGGGGCACTTCACGCTACTAAATCAGCTCTTTTCTGAGGTCTACGTCCCTACATCGGTTTACGAGGAAGTTGTAACCCAAGGTCGGCAGCGACCTGGCAGTGATGCCGTTCGCAATGCTGATTGGCTCATTGTTCAGCCACCTGCCCTCACCTCACCCATTCCCGTAGCGTTGATGGGGCTAGACCTCGGCGAGCAGGATGTTATTTTGCTGGGGCAAGAGCTGGCCGCCGATTGGCTCATTATTGACGAGCGCCTGGGACGCAACATTTCCCAGGCCATGGGTTTTCAGGTTAAAGGAACGCTAGGGCTACTCTTGGTGGCCTGCCAGGTCGGGCTGCTAACCAGGCAAGATGCAGCACAAACCGTAGACATGTTAAGCCGTAGCTCTATTCGCCTTAGCCCCCGGTTGCTAGCCTGGTTCAAAGCGCAACTCGATGCCGTCTAGGCAGGGTATTACCAGGTGCCCAGGCAATCGGCTAGATCGACCTATTCCTAGGCTCTAAACGTTGCCGAAACCTTACACTCCGGTTCTGGGCTAAAAATCGCGCTTAGCATGGGGCCAACTGCCCTGGAATTGCCGATGATTAACCGCCCCCGCCTGCTGGCCAACCTGCAAACCCTGGTTCGCAAGCTCGAAGCCGATCTGCAAGAGCGCATTGCTGCCCCCGAGGTGCCCGAGGTGGGGCAGCGGCTGCGGGCCGAATATGACCAGGCCAAACAGGCCGATCGCACGGCCCAAACCTTTAGCCAGTGGGCCGCCGACTACAAAACCCAGGTGGCGGTGGCCTGGGTGCTGAGCGCTACGTTTGCTCGGTTTTTAGAAGACAATGGCCTAGTTAGCCCGCCCCGGCTGGCGGGCCTGGGCGATGACCTGCAACGCGCCCGCGATGAGCACGAGCTGTACTTTAGATCGCACCCCACCGAGACCGATCGCGAGTATTTGCTGTGGGTGTTTGGCGAGCTGGCCCGGCTGCCGGGGGCAACCGAAATTTTTGGCGAGGGCAATCTGCTGTGGGCGCACCCCACCTGGCTCAGTGGCGATGGGGGCAAGGATATTCTGGCGTTTTTTCAGACCATTGACCCGAGTACGGGGGCGCTGGCCCACGATTTTGCCGACCCCAGTTGGGATACGCGCTTTTTGGGCGATCTCTACCAAGACCTATCGGAGGCGGCGCGCAAGAAGTATGCCCTGCTGCAAACGCCGATTTTTGTGGAGCAGTTTATTTTAGACCGCACCCTAGACCCGGCTATCGATGAGTTTGGCCTAGACACCGTGCGCATGATTGACCCGGCCTGCGGCAGTGGTCACTTTTTGCTGGGCTCGTTTGAGCGGCTGCTAGACCGCTGGCTGCGAAAGGAGCCGGGCACCCTGGTAGAGGAGCTGGCCCGGCGGGCGCTGGAGGCGGGGCATGGGGTCGATGTAAACCCGTTTGCGGTGGCGGTCTCCCGGTTTCGGCTGCTGCTGGCGGCGATGAAGGCGACGAACCAGAAAGATTTAAAAAATGCGCGGGCGTTTCCGCTGCATGTGGCCTGTGGAGACTCGCTGCTGCATGGGGAGGGTAGCCAGCTGGTGCTGGGGGAGTGGGCACCCATGGCGCACCATTTTGTCAGTGAAGATATTGCGGCGCTCAATGGCCTTTTGCGGCTGGGGCATTATCACGCGGTGGTGGCCAACCCGCCGTATATTGTGCCGAGAGATAGCGCTCTAAATGGAGAATATCGCAAGCGCTACAAGGCTTGCCATCGGCAATATTCGCTGGCGGTGCCGTTTATGGAGCGCATTTTTCAGTTAGCGGTGCCGGGGGGCTATACGGGGCAAATAACGGCCAACAGCTTTATGAAGCGGGAGTTTGGCAAAAAGCTAATCGAAGAATTTTTCCCCAAGGTAGACCTCACCCATGTGATCGATACCAGCGGAGCCTACATACCCGGCCACGGTACGCCGACGGTGGTTTTGTTTGGCCGCAACCGGGCACCAATGGCGAAGACGATTCGCACGGTGATGGGCATTCGGGGAGAGCCGAGCACGCCAGAAGACCCGACCCAGGGGCTAGTGTGGTCGGCCATTTTGGATCAGTTAGATGTGGAAGGGTCTGAAAGTGAGTTTGTCAGTGTGGCAGATTCGCAGCGGGACTTGTTTCATAAGCATCCCTGGTCAATTGGAGGGGGTGGAGCAGCAGCACTCAAAGAGCACATTAATCAAGTTGGCAGAACCAGCCTTGGTGAAGTTATTGACTCAATAGGATTTTTGGCAATTACTGGTGAAGATGAAATCTTCGTTTTGCCAAATCATGTGACTGCTCGCCATAAAATCCTCGCAAAGTCTTTTTGCACTGGGGATTTGATTCGAGATTGGATGATAGATGATGAAAATATAGTAGTTTTTCCTTACAAGGAAAGTGAAGACGGTATGCCATCCTTTACCTATGAAGAGGCTAGCAGTCTGACTCAGTATTTATGGAATCATCGAACGCATTTGCAGTCTCGAAATATGTTTGGAAGATCTATTTCTGAGCATGGCTTTCGATGGTATGAATATATTCAATTCATTCGGGATAGAGTTCAGTCTTTCTATCTGATCGCATTTGCATTCGTCGCTACCCACAACCACTTTGTCCTAGATCGTGGCGGCAAAGTCTTCAAACAATCAGCTCCGGTGATTAAGCTGCCCGCCAGCGCCACCGAAGACGACCACCTAGCACTGCTTGGCCTGCTCAATAGCTCCACCGCCTGCTTCTGGATGCAGCAGGTATTTCATAATAAAGGTCGTCCTGGTGCTGACGCTGCCGCCGCTGATGAACCTTGGGAATTTCGCTTTGAACATGATGGAACAAAACTACAGCAGTTTCCTTTGCCAATCAACCGCCCAATAAAGTTGGCAAGGCAGCTAGATGATTTAGCTCAAGAATCATCCAGGCTATTACCAGAGATAATCCTATCATCTTGGCCGCAAGTCAATTCAGAGCCACTTGAGGATGTTATTGAGAAAACATTCCAAAAATGGCAACTCAATCGCTCAAATATGATCGCTATTCAGGAAGAGTTGGATTGGAAGTGCTATCAGCTTTATAAAGTTGTGGCAGATGACTTGACTTATTATGGCAAGATTCCAAGTCTCAAGGTAGGGCAACGTGCTTTTGAAATTATATTAGCCCGACAAATTGAGGCCGATGAAATTAAAACTGTCTGGTTTGAGCGACTGAATGGAACCCCAATCACCGAAATTCCCCCAGAGTGGCCCGAAGACTATCAAGCTCTAGTTCAGAAACGCATCGATCTCATCGAAAGCGACAAAAGCGTTGGCTTGCTGGAGCAGTTTCAGCATAAACGTCGCTGGCAAACTGCATCCTGGCAATCTCAGCTAGAGCGGGCCTTGCAGGGCTGGCTGCTCAACCGGCTAGAGAGCTACTTCGACCTCGATGGCCGCATGAACCCAGCGGGCACCCCCACCGCCCAAATTGCCGAACCCAAGCTTATTTCCACCGTCAAACTCGCCGACATCGCCCGCCAAGACCCCGAATTTGTGCAAGTCGGCGAGCTTTACACCCACAACCCCGCCTTCGACGTGCTCACCCTCGTCAACACCCTCGTCGAGGCCCAGTCTGTGCCCCTGCTGCCCGTGCTGCGCTACAAAGCCACCGGCCAGCGCAAACGCCAAGACTGGCAACACACCTGGGCACTCCAACGCCAAGAAGATGCCATAGACGCCCGCACCCAACTCCCCGCTGACCATGCCGACTACCTCAACCCCACCGCCGCCAAACACCTCAAAGCCCAGCAAATCGGCGACATCCCCGTACCGCCCAAATACACCACCGCCGACTTCCTCAAAACCCACTACTGGAAGCTGCGCGGCAAACTCGACGTGCCCAAAGAGCGCTGGGTCAGCTTTCCCCACTGCGCCGGCCCCGACCAGCAGCCCGTCATCGCCTGGGCCGGCTACGACCACCTACAACTGGCCCTAGCCCTCAGCACCTACTTCGTCTACATCAAAGAAGACGTCGGCGGCCACGAAGACCCCCGACTCATTCCCCTGCTAGCGGGCCTGATCGAGCTGCTGCCCTGGCTGCACCAGTGGCACAACCACCTCGACCCCACCTACGGCCTCAAAATGGGTGACTACATCGCCAGCTTCATCGACGACGAAGCCCGCCAACTCAACCTCACCCCCGACGACCTCACCACCT
>QBMN01000165.1 GCA_003241845.1 Shackletoniella antarctica
CCCCCACTGGGGGCTGCCCCGCTGCGTCGATAAAAAACAGCTCCAGTGGCACTACTGGTCGGCCCAGAGCAAATGGCCCCTGCGCAAAGGGGCCTACGGCATTGTTGAACCCCACCCCCGGTCGCCCCAGGTTGACCTGTCTCTAGTCGATCTGATCTTGGTGCCCGCCGTCGCCTGTGACGTGCGGGGCCACCGCCTCGGCTACGGCGGCGGCTTTTACGATCGCCTGCTGAGCAAACCCGAATGGCAACATATCCCCACCGTAGGGGTGGTGTTTGAGTATGCCCGCCTGCCCAGCCTGCCCCAGGATGTGTGGGATAAACCCCTAGCTGGCGTCTGCTCGGAAAGCGGGCTGTTTTTAGGGCAGCCCTAGGATTTAGAGCTGGTAGGAAAGATTTAGCTCTTGATCTCTAGGTTTCTCTATGACCTGCGGCCCTAGTCCCAGCACCAAACACCCTATCCCCGGTATCAGCCGTACGGTGTTTCTCAACACCATCGTCACCAACCCCAACATCATTGTCGGCGACTACACCTACTACGACGATTTTGAGAACCCTGAAAATTTTGAGCGCAACGTGCTCTACCACTTCGATTTCATCGGCGACCGGCTGATCATCGGCAAATTTTGTGCGATCGCCTCCGATGTCAAATTCATCATGAACGGCGGCAACCACCGCACCGACTGGTTTACCAACTACCCTTTCCCCATCTTTGGCCAGGGCTGGGAAGTCGCCATGCCTGACCAGTGGCCCCACAAGGGCGACACCGTCATCGGCAACGACGTGTGGATTGGCTACGGTGCCACCCTAATGCCGGGCGTGCAGGTGGGCGATGGGGCGATTATCGCTGCCCAGACGGTGGTAACGAAATCTGTGCCCCCCTACGCGGTCGTCGGCGGCAACCCGGCCCAAATTATTCGCTACCGTTTTGACGAAGCCACCATTGAGGCTTTGCTAGAGATTCAGTGGTGGCACTGGGAGATTGAGCAGATCACCCGCCACCTGCGGGCGATCTGCGGAGCAGATTTGGTGGCCCTGCGCGAGGCTGTTTGAGTCTTTCTCCCAGCCGACTCTGGGTAGGGCAGCAGTCAGTGCCGCACCGTTCAAAAACGCCTGTCTGGCGTTCTTAACCCCAGAAACTGCGCTATTCTTTGGGCAAATCTCTTCCAGGGGCCAGAGCATGAAACGGCGCGGCATAGTCTACGGTTTTCTCGGGGCGATCGCAGCTGCCCTGCTGCTCATTTGGCCCCTGGCTCTGAGCGCCCCGGCCCAGCAGAGCGTAGGCGGCAGCCCACCCCTGGGCGATCTAGAGCGGGAGTACGAAGTCTTGCTCATGCCAACGGCCACCGCCTACTCGGTCTACACCACCAGCACCGCCGCTCCCCACCAGGTGTGGTATCGCGTTTCTGGCGGCGACGCGCTGTTTCGCCAGCGGCTGCGGGTCTACCAAGAAAACGCTGGCCCTCGCCCGATCAACCAGCTGCCCCCCGACTCAGAGCTGCGCCAAGAGCTGACCACCAACACCCCCACCCGCTGGTTTCGCTTCCCCAGCGAAGCCGATGTGTTTACCTATTACTTCGAAGGCGACAACCGCCTCACCGCCAGCAGCCCCTGGCGCGATGCCTTTGGGGTCAAGGTCAAGCGCAGCCGCTTTAGCAACGGCAACCTCTACGAAATCAGCTTCGAAGACTACGAAGGTCTAGACGACTACAACGATCTCGAACTTGAGGTGGCTATTCTTCAGCCCGCCTAGGGGTTGGGAGATTTCTAGGAAAGAAGATACCAGCTTTAGTTCAGCGACTGTAGCTGCTGTAGGGTGGGCACTGCCCACCATTGGGGAAACTATTTTCCAGAAGTCGCCTTAGAGAAAAGCTGCCCCCAAGCAGGCCATTGGCAAAAAAACGTAGATCCCCGCGCCAAACGCAGAAATCTGCGCGAAAATAGGACGAAAGTATGGGTGAGGAAGGCCATGAATCGCTTTATTATCGGCGGTATTTTGGCAGCTATAGTGGTGGCGTTGACCGGCGGTTTAGGCCGAATGTTCACAGAGAGCGATGCGCAAACTGGGCTGACCGGTGTAAATCGTGACAACAATAACGTTGACAACCAAGGCTCCACGGGCGATCTGGGCAGCCTGCCCGTGGAGCAAGCTGGACAGCTGGTGCGGCGTCAGAGCGATGCGAGTACAGGCACCCGCACTAACCCCGACTTTGTCGGTCAAGACCCCCAGGGCATGCCCCCGGGGGGACGGCCTGACATTTCTCAAGAAACTACGGGCGCGGCAGGCACGGCGGGCACGACGGGCAATGTGATTCCGCGCACTAATAACCAAACGGCGACTTTCCCGACCACTGGCGGCGATATTGCCCCCATTCAGCCGGAGCTGGTGCAGCCGGGGGTGGGGCCGCGCCCCATAGACCCAGACTTAGACTCGATTCCGGCGCTGTGGTAAGGGCGCTGCGAACGCCCCCTTCAACTAACCTGAATTCATCCCAGCCCTGTGGTACGGGCGCTGCGAACGCCCCCTCAGGTACTCTAAAATGACACAGAGCAGACTACAGAGCACTTTGAGCTAACGGGCATGGCAAATCGGGGGAGTGACGTCCTGGTAGTGGGCGGCGGTATTATTGGCTTGGCGATCGCCCTAGAGCTACAGCAGCAGGGCGCTACGGTTACCGTGCTCAGCCGCGACTTTGCCCAGGCCGCCAGCCACGCGGCGGCGGGCATGCTCGCCCCCCAGGCGGAGGGGCTGCCTCCCGGCCCCATGCTCGATTTGTCTTTAGCCAGTCTGGCACTGTACCCTACCTGGGTGAGCAAGCTTGAAGCCCTCACCGGGCAGTCGGTGGGCTACTGGCCCAGCGGCATTTTGGCCCCGCGCCGCACTGTTCCTCACCCGCCTGCCGAGGGCTGCCCCCCCGACAACTGGCTAGATGCAGATACCCTGCGCTACTATCAACCCGGCCTCACCCCGACGGTGGCGGGGGCCTACTGGTACCCCGACGAAGGCCAGGTCGACAATCGCCTGCTGGTGAAGGCGCTGCGATCGGCGGTGATCGATCTGGGGGTGACGATTCACGAGGGCACGGGGGCGATCGCCCTGCGCCAGCATCAGGGCAGGGTGGAGCGGGTCTGCACCGCCCAGGCGGGCGACTTTAGCGCCGATCATGTGGTGTTGGCCACCGGGGCCTGGGCCAACGAGCTGCTGCCTCTGCCGGTGTTCCCTAAAAAAGGCGAAATGGCGAGTCTGCGAGTGCCCCAGGGCTACAGCGCCACCCCGCCCCTGCGGCGAGTGATCTTTGGCGAAGACATCTACATTGTGCCCCGGCAGGATGGTCGTATTGTGCTGGGGGCAACCAGCCAGGATGTAGGCTTTGCCCCCCACAACACCGCTGGGGGGGTAAAGCAGCTGTTGAACAATGCGATCGCCCTGGTGCCCGAGCTGGCCGACTTCACCCTCGACGAAACCTGGTGGGGCTACCGACCCGCCACCCCTGATGAGTGGCCCATCCTCGGCCCCGGCCCCGCTGAGAACCTGACCCTGGCCACGGGCCACTACCGCAACGGCATTTTGCTTGCTCCGATTACCGCCCGGCTCGTGGCCCAGACGGTGCTGGGCCAGGTCGATGACCAGATCCAACCATTCTCCTGGAGGCGTTTTCATGCCCCAGCACCCGGCCCTCTCCCCACGACTCCAATTGTTTTCTCTACCCCCCAGGCTATGACCCTTACCGATGCCGCTCCCAGCCCCCTTGCCGCCGACTCCACTGCCTCGCCCGCTCTCGTGCAGACGGCCCTGGTTGACTCGCGCCTCACCATCGCCGGGCGCACCTTTGCATCGCGCCTGATGACCGGCACCGGCAAATACGACGACTTTGAGGTGATGCGCCAGAGCATTGCCGCCAGCGGCTGCGAGATCGTCACCGTGGCGGTGCGCCGGGTGCAGACCAACGCCCCTGGCCACCAGGGGCTAGCCGAAGCCCTCGACTGGTCGAAGATCTGGATGCTGCCCAACACGGCGGGATGCAAAACCGCTGAAGAGGCCATTCGCGTCGCCCGCCTGGGCCGCGAGATGGCCAAGCTGCTGGGCCAAGAAGACAACAACTTCGTCAAGCTCGAAGTTATCCCCGACGCCAAGTACCTGCTGCCCGACCCCATCGGCACCCTAGAGGCCGCCGAACAGCTGGTGAAAGAAGGCTTTGCGGTGCTGCCCTACATCAACGCCGACCCACTGCTGGCCAAGCGCCTCGAAGACGCTGGCTGCGCCACCGTCATGCCCCTGGGTTCCCCCATTGGCTCGGGCCAGGGCATTCGCAACGCCGCCAACATTCAAATCATTATCGAAACCGCCAACGTTCCGGTCGTGGTAGACGCAGGCATTGGCACCCCCAGCGAAGCCGCCCAGGCCATGGAAATGGGAGCCGATGCGCTGCTGATCAACACGGCGATCGCCAAAGCCGCCGACCCCATCGCCATGGGCCGCGCCATGGGCCTCGCCACCCTCGCTGGTCGTCTCGCCTACCGCGCCGGGCGGATTCCTATTCAGGGCGCTGCCAGCGCCAGTTCACCGCTGACTGGGCGAATTACAGATTAGGTGGGCAGGTGAGTCAGCGAAACATACCCGCTCACCCGCTCCCCTGACTCAATCCAAAATCTTCACCCGCCCGTTCTGAATCGCGTCAAACAATCGGTTCACCTGCCTGCGTTCGCTCTCGTCTACGGTGCCGTCGGCCAAGACCAGCGCCGTCAGCTCCTGGTACTGAGCTTGAGAAATCGTGCGGGCCTGAATGAACTGGCTCACCAGTTCGGTAATCGGGCAGTCAGGTTGCAAAGGTAAAGACGACATAGGACAGAGTCCCTAAAGAACCCAAAGCTAGCACGCGAAAAAAATGTAAACCCTATTGACCTGTCATTCTTAGCTTGGCAGAGTACTAGATCAATCACCCTAGCTCAGAGGACTGACCGTGGCCCCCAAACGACTGATTATTGAAATGGGAATGGGCGTAGACCAGCATGGTCAAGACCCTACCGTAGCCGCCGCGCGGGCGGTGCGCAATGCGATCGCCCACAACGCCCTCCCCGGCGTCTGGGAAGTAGCGGGCCTCAGCCACCCCAACCAGATGATCGTCGAGGTGCAGGTAGCCGTGCCCTTTCCCGACCAGGTGCGCCAAGAAGAGGTGCTGGCGGTGCTGCCCTTTGGCCAAAAGACCCTAGTGCTCAAAGACGGCGGCATGGTGGTGGCCGGGCGGGCCATTGCCGAACTCGACGACAAGAACGATGACATGTACGTGGCGATCGCCGCCGTCACCGTCTCCATCCCCGACCAAGGCTAACCATTTTGGATTGGCCTACCTCACCCGCGCTCCCCGGTAGCGCATTTCCTTCTTAAACGCATTCTGCTGGGCAAAGTTGGGCATATCGCCCTGGTGCCCCATGAGAATAATCGAATCTCCCAGGGCCAGGTAGGTGGCCCGACTGGGGTGAATCACCACCTCGCCGTCGGCCCGACGTAGCGCCACGGTGATAAACGTGCCCTGGCCCTTCACCTCAATGTCGCCAATGGTGCCGCCAATCAGCGGCGACCCGGCTTCGATCAGCATCTCGTTGAGCTGAATATCTAGCTCCGCCAAAAACTCGTTGAGGCCGTGGTGGCCATCGGTCTGCGATAAAAAATCCACCGCCGAGGGGTGGCTAATCAGATGGGCCATGCGCATAGCGCTAATGCTGGCGGGCAGCACCACGTGGTTGGCCCCCGCCAGCCGCAGCTTTTTCTCCGTGGAGGGCATTTCGCCCCGAGCCAAAATCATCAGGTTTGGGTTCATTTCCCGCGCCGTCAGGGTAATAAACACGTTGGCGGCGTCGTTGGGCAGCACCGTCGCCAGCGACTTGGCCCGGTCAATACCCGCCGCCTCTAGGGCCATTTCATCGGTGGCGTTGCCCTGATAGATCAGGTAGCTCATCTCCTGGGCCATGGCCACCCGCTCGGGGTCACTATCGACAATGATGAAGGGCTCGTGGTCTTTTTTCAGCTTGCGGGCCACCAGCTGGCCAATGCGGCCAAACCCGCAGATAATCACGTGGTTTTCTAGGTCGTCAATCTCTTTGGTCATACGTTTAAGGTTGAGGGCACGGTGAATTTCGCCTTCGGTAATCATTTGTACAAAGCCCGATACGGTGTAGGCCACCGACAGTGCCCCGGCAATAATCACAAAAATCGTGAATATCTTAAGCAGCGGCGAAGACACGGGGTTGACTTCTCCATAGCCCACCCCAAACACCGTAATCACCACCATATAGATTGCATCTACAAAACCCCAGCCCGCAAACATGTAGCCTACAACCGCTGCGATCACCGTCAGCGAGAAAAAGACAATGCCCGCGATAATTCGCCGAAACGAACTGTTATTCCGCATCCATACCTCGGCCTAGCTCCCTACTCTCGATAGAGAGTCGCATCAGTCTTCAATTAAAGGCTATGGTAATTGGCAACCCTGAATCGAAAGAGTGCGGCACACTGCAAATTGCGATACACTATTAAATAAACTCATAACGACTTTACTTAAAGCGGTTTCTCCATGAAGCATCCCCAGGCTAAGCACCCTTGCCAATAGCCTTGGCGATGTGTGAATTGTGCTGCCATGCCAGGGCCAGCTCAGAATCTGGAGTTTTGCCTGGGGAAAACTCCAGATTCTGGACATGGATTTGATTGATTATTTCAGTTTTCTTGACCCTCCTAATTTGATTGATAGTGCGACTATGACAGCTACCACCGTTCAAAATCCCCTCCTGATTGGTTCCGGTCTGCCTCCATTCGACAGCATTCAGGTCGACCACATCGTGCCAGGCATTGCCACCCTGATTGACGATCTCACCGCTGATTTAGAAAAGCTGGAATCGACGATTTCCCCCACCTGGGCCGGCCTAGTCGAGCCCCTCACCCGGATCGAAGAGCGCCTGGGCTGGAGCTGGGGCATTGTCGGCCATCTGATGGGCGTAAAAAACAGCCCCGAACTGCGGGCCGCCTACGAAGCCGTGCAGCCCCCCCTGGTGCAGTTTGCCACGCGTCTGGGCCAGAGCAAACCCCTCTACGAAGCGTTTAAGCAGCTGCGCGCCAGCGCTGATTGGGCCAGCTTTGACCCGGCCCAGCAGCGCATTGTCGAATCGTCTGTCCGCGAGGCCGAGCTGTCTGGCGTCGGTCTAGAAGGTGCCGAGAAAGATCGGTTCAACGAGATCCAGCAGAGCCTGGCTGAACTCACCACCAAGTTCTCAAACAATGTGCTCGATGCCACCAAAGCCTTTAGCCTGAGCCTCACCACCCCGGAAGATGTAGACGGCTTACCCCCCAGCCTATTGGCCCTGGCCGCCCAGCTGGCCCGCGATGCTGGCGAAGACAACGCTACGCCCGAAGCTGGCCCCTGGCGGATCACGCTAGACTACCCCAGCTTTGGCCCCTTTATGCAGCACAGCCGCCGCCGCGACCTGCGCGAGCAGATCTACCGCGCCTTTGTCACCCGCGCCTCTGAGGGCGATCTCGACAACAGTCCCAACATTGAGAAAATTTTGGGACTGCGCCACGAGATGGCCAACCTGCTGGGCTACGCCACCTTTGCCGACCTCAGCCTGGCCCGCAAAATGGCCCCCTCGGTGGAGGCGATCGACAAGCTCATGGGTGAGCTGCGCGTTGCCAGCCACGACACCGCCGTCAAAGAACTCGACGAACTCCAGGCCTTTGCCGCCGCCAAGGGCACACCCGAAGCTGACATCCTGACCCACTGGGACATCGCCTTTTGGGCTGAGCGCATTCGCGAAGAAAAGTACGGTCTCAATGACGAAGAGCTGCGGCCCTACTTCCCCCTGCCCCAGGTGCTCGACGGCCTGTTTGCCCTAGCCCACCGCATCTTTGATGTCACCATTGTCCCCGCCGATGGCGAGGCTCCGGTGTGGCACCGCGACGTGCGCTATTTTCAGGTGCTCAATGGCGGCGGTGACCCCATTGCCCACTTTTACCTCGACCCCTACAGCCGCCCCGCCGAAAAGCGCGGCGGCGCCTGGATGGATGACTGCATTAACCGGGGCAAGCTAAACGGTCAGGTGCGGCTGCCCGTGGCCTACCTAGTGTGCAACCAGGCCCCTCCGGTCGATGGCAAACCCAGCCTGATGACCTTTAGGGATGTGGAAACGCTGTTCCATGAGTTTGGCCACGGCTTGCAGCACATGCTGACCCGGGTAGATTTTACCGGAGCGGCGGGCATCAACAACGTGGAGTGGGATGCCGTGGAGCTGCCCAGCCAGTTTATGGAGAACTGGTGCTACCACCGCGACACCCTGCTCACCCTGGCCCGCCACGTGGATACCGGCGCACCCCTGCCCGAAGACCTGTACCAGAAGATTGTGGCGGCCCGTACCTTTATGACCGGCAGCGCTATTCTGCGTCAGGTGCGCTTTGGCTGGACTGACCTTGAGCTGCACCACCGCTACCGCCCCGGCAGCGGTGAAACCGTGCGGCAGGTTAGCCAGCGGATTGCCGAGCAGTCGTCGATTCTCAAGCCCCTGCCGGAGGATGCGTTTTTGTGCGCCTTTACCCATATCTTTGCGGGGGGCTACGCGGCGGGCTACTACAGCTATTTTTGGGCCGAGGTGCTGAGCGCCGATGCCTTTGCCGCCTTTGAGGAAGCAGGGCTGGATGACGAGGGGGCGATCGCCGCCACCGGCCGCCGCTTTCGCGATACGGTGCTGGCCCTGGGCGGCAGTCGCCACCCGATGGAAGTATTCAAAGCCTTCCGGGGCCGCGAACCCAGCACCCAAGCGCTGCTGCGCCACCGTGGGCTAGTAGCTGCTTAGGACGAGTCTATATATAGATAACTTAGACCCCTGGTTTTCTCAAAAACCAGGGGTCTTGTTTGCAGTGGGGTAGTGACTCATCGACAACCACGCCCACCCAGTTGCAGGATTGACCAGAGAAGTATCGCTATGAAGTAGCCCAGACCAAAAACAAAAAAGCTATGCCTATTGAGGTTACAAGCGTCCTCCCATTGACCGATAAGGGCAAACAATCTGGACACTAGTATGAAGACAAGACGAAATACAGGAGGCTTAATTATGCCTTTGCAACACCTCAAAGATTACTACCCTAACTATCGTGAGACCATAGCCGATGGACAGTTAGGAAGCATTGATTCCTACTCTGTCTACGCCCAGGGCGAAGATAAGGTCGGTACCGCTAAAGATCTGCTTGTCGATGAATCTGGTCGGTTTCGCTATCTAGTCGTCGATACCGGAGCGTGGATTTTTGGTAAAAATGTCTTGCTGCCGATTGGCGTAACTAGATTTGACTACAATCAAAGCCGTGTTTACGTGAATGGTCTTTCTAAAACTCAGGTTGAAAATCTTCCTGAATACAATGATGACACCGTTGTAGACGAAAAATACGAAAAGCAGGTGAGGGGCCAGTACAAACCCATTGCCCAAGGCCGCTCTAATCGCCAATTTCTAGGCAGCAACTACGCTACGTCTAACGATGCATCCAGCATGAATGCTTTAGATTCTGACAGGATGAATTCGCTAGATAAAGACCGGCAGCGCACGCGACCCCTTGCCGGTGCTACCCCAGACAGTAAACGGCAAGGAAGTGACCTCTATGATCGTGAGCCTGGCTTCTACGGTATGAGCGACGAAGATAATCACAGCCCTCTGCGTTTGTACGAAGAGCGCCTAGTAGCTCACCGCAACCACGCCAAAGTGGGCGAAGTGACCGTGGGCAAACGGGTTGAAACCGAAACCGCTGAAATCTCTGAGCCCATTGAAAAGGAGCGCGTTGTGATCGAAAGACACGATGTTGCCAACCAGCCCGCAGTTGGTGCCGACCATGCCTTTGAAAACCAAGAAGTGGCTCGCATGGAAGTCTACGAAGACCAGGTCAACGTCGAGAAAGAGGCTTTCGTCCGTGAAGAGGTAGAGGTTCGCAAGGAAACTGATCGCGAACTCGTTCGCTCGCGGGAAGAGATCCGTCGTGAAGAGCTAGACGTTAAAACCGACGGCGAGCCTAGACTGAAGCAGTAGATGCTCAGTCTGAGTTAACCGGCTAGGTTACTCGTTGACTCGTTGGTACTAAGGGGGTATAGCTATAGCAGCTATGCCCTCTTAAACGTCATCTAAGTCTAAAAGTAGAGTTCTGCCGGTGGAAAAACTACTGATCTCGGGCTGGACTTGAGCTGTTAGTCATTCAAACTGCGCTAGTACAATCGCTACAAACGCCTTGCAGTAAAGGCTTTACAGAAGTCATCATGCAATTTAGATGCTCAACAGCTTAGTACTGCATCCGTTTCAAACATTATTCGCTATCTTACTCCAACACTCCGGACAGTTTTTGATAGCCAGCATGCGGGTTTCAGACCTCTTCCACAGCAGTCTAGCCAACGGGACATCAAGGGTTCTAGTGCTTGCCCAGAAAAGTGTCCGGACTATTGTTACTCGTATCTCACAATGTCTCAACAACACCTGCTTAACAGCGCTGTATTTGATCGCTCAGGATATCTCATAGGCAATGTTGTTAGCATTCAATCCACAACCGTTGAGGATTTTGCTCTTATTGTGCAGCTTTTAGAGCACGATGGTGGAGATAATCAAGTCACTGGGTATCAACGTAAGGCGGGACAAAGGGATATTTGGTGCGACGTATCAATAAGCA